>CAZHSL010000884.1:0-1000 GCA_964535185.1 uncultured Corynebacterium sp. | reverse complement strand
CGGCCGTGGTGCCGATCACGCCGCGGCACATTGTGACCTGTTCGTATCATCCCTCTGACCTGCGAGTCCACACCTCCGGGGGCGGAGTTCACCTGCTGTTCACGCATGCGCGGGCAGGCCGTCATCTGCCCTCCTTAGCGTCCCCGCTGTCACACCTCCTCGATGACAGCTTCTGGGCGCACGCCCCCGAAAGGACTCGCAGTGAACGTTCGCAAGAACAAGCTCGTCTCGCTCGCCGCGCTCGGTTTCGCCGCCGGGATCGCTCTGACCGCGTGCGGCGGCAGCGCCGACGCGGGAAGCGGCGCCTCCGACGCCGGCGGCGCCTCCACCGGCGGCTACGCCGAGCTCAGCGGCAACCTCGCCGGCGCGGGCGCCTCCTCCATGGGCAATGCGCAGACCGCCTGGACCGAGACCTTCAAGGGCCTCGTGCAGGCCGAGGGCGGCGACCTCGACGTCACCTACGACCCCACCGGCTCCGGCACCGGCCGCGAGCAGTTCCTCTCCGGCCAGGTGAAGTTCGCCGGCACCGACGCCGCCCTGGACGAGGAGGAGCTCGCCGCCTCCACCGAGGTGTGCAACGGTGAGCAGGCCTTCGACCTGCCCGTCTACATCTCCCCGATCGCGGTCGTGTTCCATCTCGAGGGCGTCGAGGACCTGAACCTCTCGGCCGAGGTGATCGCCGGGATCTTCGCCGAGGACATCACCACCTGGAACGATCCGGCGATCGCCGAGCTCAATCCCGATGCCGATCTGCCGGACACGACCATCGTGCCGGTCCACCGCTCGGACGACTCCGGCACCACCGAGAACTTCACCCAGTACCTCTCGGACAACGCCCCCGATGCCTGGACCCACGGCCCGATCGAGACCTGGCCGATCGACGGCGGCCAGTCCGGTGACGGCACCTCCGGGATGATCTCCGCGGTCGAGGGTGGCAACGGCACGATCGGCTACGCCGACGCCTCGCAGGCCGGCAACCTCGGCACCGCCTCGATCCAGG
>CAZHSL010000883.1:0-1002 GCA_964535185.1 uncultured Corynebacterium sp. | reverse complement strand
AGAAGATCACCAGGAACAGCAGCACGGCGGTCCAGGAGACGGTGCCGGTCACGGCGGACCAGCCGATCAGCACCGGCATGCAGCCGGCCACGCCGCCCCAGACGATGTTCTGGCTGGTGCGGCGCTTGAGGAGGATCGTGTAGAAGACGACGTACAGCAGGATCGCGCCGGCGCCGAGCGCGGCGGACATCCAGTTCACCAGCAGCCCCAGCCAGAGCGTGGAGACGATCGAGAGCACGATGCCGAAGACCAGCCCGGCGCGGGGGGAGATCTCACCGGTCACCAGCGGCCGGTTCTTGGTCCGCTTCATCTTCGCGTCGATGTCGCGGTCCAGGTACATGTTCAGGGCATTGGCCCCGCCGGCGGCCAGGTAGCCGCCGATCATGGTGGTGAGGATCAGCCACAGCGAGGGGAAGCCCCCGGCGGCGAGGAACATGGTGGGGATGGTGGTGATCAGCAGCAGCTCGATGATGCGCGGCTTGGTCAGCGCCACGTATCCGCGGAGCACGGAGCCCGCCGTGCGCGGGGCACGGCCACCGCTACGTCCCGAGTTCCGTACCGACGCTCCCTGGGTGGCGGTCACCGCCCACCGTCCTTCCTCCTGAGCACGACGCGATCGTCGCGTGAACCGCTCCAGTCTAGGCCGCGGGGTGCGCCGCCGCACCCCGACACGGGGTGAGACCCGGCACCGTGCCGCCCCGCCCTTATTGTGCGGGAAGCGAAAAGTGGGCGGCAACCGGCTGGACGGACGCGCAGGGAGGAGGTGCCCGGTCTAAGCTGGTGCCGTCGTCTCGCGCAGGCGCTCGCACGCCGCGGCGTGCCGAGGGCCTCCCGCCGAGGCCTGTCGAACCGAGCGGCCCTCCCGGCCGTGCTCCGCCGAAAGGAATCACCCGACAATGACGGATACCTTCAAGGCCCCCGAGGGCTGGACCGATCTCGACAAGCGTGCGGTCGACACCGCCCGCGTCCTCGCCGCGGACGCCGTCGAGAAGGTGGGCAGCG
>CAZHSL010000882.1:0-1009 GCA_964535185.1 uncultured Corynebacterium sp. | reverse complement strand
GTGCGAGCGGTAGGAGCTCAGTGGGTGGGCGCTGCCTGAGCGACGTTCTGCGAGCTCGCGAGCGGCAGGAGCTCAGTGGGTGGGCGCTGCCTGAGCGACGTTCTGCGAGCTCGCGAGCGGCAGGAGCTCAGTGGGTGGGTGCTGCGCGAGGCGGCGGGGCCGTGTGAGTCGTCCCGCAGTTGGAGTCACGATGACCAGAACCATGCCTACTCTGGACATATGGCCACTTCCTCCACAGAGATCCACGTCGCCGTCGACCTCACCGTCCTGACCCTCCGGGACGGCGCGCTCAACGTGCTGCTGATCCAGCGCGAGGACGAGCCCCACCGCGGTGCATGGGCCCTGCCCGGCGGCTTCGTGCAGTTCGGCGAGGACCTCGACGCGGCCGCCTACCGGGTGCTGGCCGACGAGGCCTCGCTCGGCAGCGGCGCCGTCCACCTGGAGCAGGTGAGGACCTTCGGGGCCCCCGGGCGCGACCCGCGCGGCCACGTCGTGTCGGTGGCGTTCATGGCCCTCGGTGCGGACCTGCCCGATCCGCGCCGCGGCGATGACGTGGCCGACGCCCGCTGGTGGGCGCTCGAGGACCTCTCCGACGTGCCGCTCGCCTTCGACCACGCCACGGTGCTGGAGTGCGCCGTCGAGCGCGCCCGCAGCAAGCTCGAGTACACCACCCTCGCCGCGACCTTCCTGCCCGAGGAGTTCACCATCTCCCAGCTGCGCGGGGTCTACGAGAGCGTGTGGGGCACCACCCTGGATGCCGGCAACTTCCATCGCAAGGCCACCCGCACCGAGGGCTTCCTGGAGGAGCTGGACCGGCACGCCGCCCCCACCGGCGGGCGGCCCGCGCGCCTGTACCGGGCCGCCGGCGGCACCTCGCTGATGCCGCCGCTGCTGCGCTCGGGCGACTGAGCGGACCCGCCCGTCGGCCGACGCGCCCGTCGGCCCGCCCGTCCATCGGCCGACGCGCCCGTCGGCCCGCCTGCTCGTCGACCGGCCCGCCCCGGGCGAG
>CAZHSL010000881.1:0-1009 GCA_964535185.1 uncultured Corynebacterium sp. | reverse complement strand
CCGTGCCCGGTGACGGTGAGATCGAGGTCGGGGCGCGCTTCGCGGATCGGGGCGGCGACGGCCTCGGCCCGCTCCTCGGACAGGACTTGGTTGCCGCGCCGGTAGGGGACGGAGTCCGTGTGCCCGTCGATGCTCACCTCGGCGCCGCGGGGCACGTCCTGGACCAGATCGACGACCCTCGCCGCGGCGGTCCCGGAGATCTCGGAGGAGCCGGTGGCGAAGAGGATGTCGGTGCTGAGGGTGATCTCGGTGACGCCGCCGTCGGTGCGGGTCCGCTCGAGCGGCTGGATCGCCCCCTCGAGCGGGACGACCCCCTCGTCGAGATCGATGATGTCGCCCTGCAGAGGGATCACCTCGTCCTCGGCGAGGGCAGGGGCGAGGGTGCCGCCGAGCAGGACGGCGGCGGCGAGGGCGAGGCGTCCGGCGCCCCTCATCGGATCTCGACCCCGGTGGCGGGCGTCGCCCCTTCGACGAGCATCACGTCCATGGCGGTGACGTCCTCGGGCGGGGCGGCGAACATGGCGTAGCCGTGGAGGGTCTGCCCGGGGCGGAACTCCGCTCCCTGACTGGACGTCTGCGCCGTCTCCGCTCCGTTGTGGAGCACGGTGTGCTTGGTGAGGTTGACGGGGTCGATGAGGTAGGGGGTCCAGAGCTCGTCCCCGAGATAGTCGTACAGCCAGTGCGCCTCGTCCTCCTTCGAGCTCTCG
The DNA here is from genome assembly GCA_964535185.1 of uncultured Corynebacterium sp. Taxonomy (GTDB): domain Bacteria; phylum Actinomycetota; class Actinomycetes; order Actinomycetales; family Dermabacteraceae; genus Brachybacterium. The sequence continues at coordinate 302 of CAZHSL010000881.1, read as the reverse complement.
ACGAGGAAGGAGAACAGGGCGATCAGCCGCTTCCCGTCGCGGCGCAGCTCGTGCAGGGAGACGGTGAGGGTGGCCTCGGGGTCCCCGTCCACGGTCGCGGGGACGCTCGCGGTGGCGATGGACTGGGGCAGCTCGCCGAGGTCGATCGGCGCGTCCTCGTCCACGACGTCGCCCTCCCCGCCGCCGCCGGAGCCGGCGCCCTCGCCCGTCCCGCCGCCCTCGGCGGTCCCGCCCTCCCCGGCCTCGCCCGGGTCGCCGGAGCCGATGGTGCAGCCGGTGACGGCGACGGTCCCGAGCAGTGC
>CAZHSL010000880.1:0-1012 GCA_964535185.1 uncultured Corynebacterium sp. | reverse complement strand
GTGTGGTGGTGAACGCAACGGCGAGCGCACGCGGCCGAGGCGGCCGCTGAAGGCTCATAGGATGGCCGGGCCCTGTCCCGCTCCCGGAGGTGCCGATGCCCGCGCAGTCCTCGTCGTCCCCGCTCCAGACCCTGCGCACGGGTCTGTGGCATCTGCGCACCGGGGGCCTCTCGCAGCTGCGCACCTGGCAGCGCCGGCGACGCACCGCCTCCTACGGCGTGGGGGACGGGACCGGCTCGCTGGACGGCGCGGGGAAGCTGTCCTTCCCATCCGCGAAGCTGCCCGATCGTGCCCCTCGCCTTCCCGGGCTGCGGGCCGCGGTGATCCTGGATGACTTCTCGATGCTCGCCTGGTCCTACGAGTTCTCGACCGTCGCGGTGACACCTCAGGCGTGGCGCGACCAGCTCGCGGAGGCACCGGTGGACCTGCTGCTGGTGGAGTCCGCCTGGCACGGGAACAAGGACGCCTGGCAGTACCAGCTCACCGGCTCGAAGGCCCCGAGCGAGCCCCTGCAGGAGCTCGTCGCGCACTGCCGGGAGCAGGGCATCCCCACGGTGTTCTGGAACAAGGAGGACCCGCCGCACTTCGAGGACTTCCTCGACACCGCCAGGCTGTTCGACCAGGTCTTCACCACCGACGTCACGCTCCTGCCCCGCTATCGCGAGGAGCTCGGCCACGACCGCATCGCCGTGCTGCCGTTCGCGGCGCAGTCCGCGGTGCACAATCCGATCCGCCCGAAGCTTGGCCACCAGGAGCGGGACGTCGCCTTCGCGGGCATGTACTTCGCGCACAAGTTCCCGGAGCGGCGCGAGCAGATGGACATGCTGCTCGGCGGCGCGCTCGACGTCTCTCCCCGCATGGAAAAGGGGCTGGAGATCTTCTCGAGGTTCCTCGGTGACGACGAGCGGTACCAGTTCCCCGGGGAGCTCGCGGAGCGTGTGGTGGGGTCGCTCTCCTACGAGCGGATGCTCACCGCCTACAAGGCGTACAAGGTGTTCCTCAACGTGAACTC
>CAZHSL010000879.1:0-1013 GCA_964535185.1 uncultured Corynebacterium sp. | reverse complement strand
ACCCCACCACGCCGAGGCCGACGGCGAGGAAGAGCACCAGGAGCACGGAGACGCTGGGAGAGGTCCACAGCACCAGGTGGGCGAGGAAGTACGCCGCCAGGACGGACAGGATGATCGCGACCCCGCCCATCGTCGGCGTGCCGCGCTTGGTGGCGTGGGTGGTGGGCCCGTCGTCGCGGACGAACTGCCCGTAGCCGCGGCGTTCGAGGACCTTGATGAACAGGGGCGTGCCGAAGATCGACAGCACGAGGGCGATCGCCCCGGAGACGATGATCGCGATCACTGCTCGGCTCCTGTCGTCGGTGCGTCGTGCGCGGGGCCCTCGAGATGCGCGACGAGGGGCCCGGCGATGCGGCGCAGCCCGGCGTCGCGGGAGGACTTCAGCAGCACGGCGTCGCCCGGGCGGACGGTCCGCTCCAGCACGGCGAGCGCCTCCTCGACGGTCTCCAGGTGCGCGGACTCCCCGCCGAAGCTGCCTTCGAGGCTCGCCCCGTGGTGGATGGGGGCCGCGCCCTCGCCGACCACGTACAGCTGACCGATGTTCAGGCGCACCGCGAGGCGGCCGATCTCGTCGTGGAGGCGGACGGTGTCATCGCCGAGCTCCAGCATCTCGCCGAGGACGGCGATGGTGCGGCGCTCCCGGCCGAGGTGGGCGAGCGTCTTCAGCGCCTGCTTCATCGAGTCGGGGTTCGCGTTGTAGGCGTCGTCGATGATCAGCGCACCGCCGGCGCGCAGCGCCTGCATCCGCTGCGCGGAGGCGAGGGTGACGCCCTCGAGGGCGGTGGCGGCGGAGGCCGGGTCCACGCCGGCGACCAGGGCGGCGGTCAGCGCCGCGAGCACGTTGGCGGCCTGGTGCTCGCCCAGCAGATCGGGGCGCACGGGGAAGCCGCCGGGGCCGACGGGCGCGCCGGCCAGGGTGGTGAGGCCCTCGGGGACCTCGAGCGTGAAGCTGACACGAGCCTGGTCGTCCAGCGCCAGCTCGGCGCCGCGGACGTCACCGGTGGTGAAGCCCC
>CAZHSL010000878.1:0-1020 GCA_964535185.1 uncultured Corynebacterium sp. | reverse complement strand
GCGTCGCAGTAGACGGTGAGGATCCGCATGTGCTGGTCGTCGCCCGGGATGCGGTCCTGGACGATGATCGACTCGCGGTAGCCGGCCCCGCGGATGGTGTTCAGCAGCGCCCGCAGATCCGCGGGGGTCTGGACGGTGTGGACCTTGTTCTTCCCCGGGAACTCGATCCGCTTCCACTCGGAGACCTCGGCCGGCTTGGCGATCACCGGGAACGGGAAGGGCACCTCGAGCTCGGCGGGCAGCTCCTCGGCGAGGTCGACCACCAGCGTGCCGGGATGGTCCACGCCGAGGTCCTGGCAGAGCCGGGTGAAGTTCTGCTTCTCGGTGGCCGCGGCGAAGGTGGCCAGGTCGACGTACGGGGCGACGTATCGCGGATCCAGGCCGATCTCGTCGCGGATGCGGATGATGGGCTTGACCGTCGCATCGGCCGAGCCGAGCAGCAGCAGGGGGCGTCCCGGATGCGCATCGGCGACCTGCTGCAGCACCGGCGCCAGCGCCGCGGGGTCGAACGGGTCCTCGCAGTGCACGTTGTCGATGAGGGCCGAGGTCCCCACCACCCAGCCCGCCAGGCGGGAGATGACCACGGTGCGGATCCCGTAGGCCTCGTGGAAGGCGCGCGCGAGGGAGTAGGCGCCGATGTCGCCGCCGACGACGACGGGCGTGAAGTCGACGGCGGTGGCGCCGTGGGCGTTCTGAGGCATGCCCGTCAGTCTAGCGACGTCCCTGCCGGCGCCTCCTCGACACACTCCGAGGGGGTGCCTACGCTGGAGGGATGGATCACACCACTCCTGACACCCCGAGTTCCGACACCTCGACGTTCGTGCTCACCTCGAACGCCACGCCGGAGGGCAGCGAGGTCGCGCCGCAGCAGCTGGTGGAGGCGCTCGGCGGCGAGAACCTCTCCCCCGACCTGTCCTGGTCCGGCGCCCCGGAGGGCACCCGTTCCTTCGCCGTGACCTGCTACGACCCCGACGCGCCCACCGGCTCCGGGTTCTGGCACTGGGTGGCCTGGGACATCCC
>CAZHSL010000877.1:0-1021 GCA_964535185.1 uncultured Corynebacterium sp. | reverse complement strand
CACAGCGACGGCGGCCGCCGCCGACTGATCGACCGCGGGGATGATGGACGCCTTCTTCATCGTGAGCGTGCTCGGGCTGCTGGTGATCGCCGCGGCCACCCTGATCGCGCCCAAGGTCGGCGTGGCCAGCCCGCTGCTGCTCGTGCTGCTCGGCATCGCCGTGAGCCTCGTGCCGGCGATGCCCGAGGTGGCCATCCCGCCCGAATGGATCCTCGCCGGGGTGCTGCCGCCGTTGCTGTACTCGGCGGCGGCCTCGATGCCCTCCCTCGACTTCCGCCGTGAGTTCACCGCGATCGGCAGCCTGTCCGTCGTGCTCGTGCTGGTGAGCACGCTCGTGACCGGACTGTTCTTCACGTGGGCGATCCCCGGACTCTCGCTCGCGTGGGGCATCGCGCTCGGGGCCATCGTCAGCCCCACGGACGCGGTCGCGACCTCGATCGTGAAGAAGACCGGCGTCTCCCCGCGGGTGGTCACGATGCTCGAGGGGGAGGGGCTCCTCAACGACGCGACCGCGCTGGTCCTGCTGCGGTCGGCGATCGCAGCCACGGCGGCGACCGTCTCCCTCGGGGGCGTGGCCGGCTCTTTCCTCGCGGCCCTCGCGGTCGCGATCATCGTGGGCTTCGCGGTCGGCCGGCTCCACCTGGCCGTGCGCTCGCGGGTGACGGACCCGACCGTGAGCACCGTGCTCTCCTTCACCGTGCCGTTCCTTGCCTCGATCCCCGCCGAGCTGCTCCACGGCTCGGGGCTCGTGGCGGCCGTCATCGCCGGGCTCGTCACGGGGCGCGGGGCCGTGCGCAGGATCGCGCCGCAGCACCGGCTGGCGGAGCAACAGAACTGGCGCACGATCGAGCTCGTGCTCGAGGGCGGGGTGTTCCTGCTCATGGGCCTCGAACTCACGGGCATCGTCGACGGCGTGGTGACCGACCACGACGGGATCGATGTCGCCATCCAGGCCGCGATCGGCGCGCTCGCGCTCAACATCGCCTTTAACACCGGGTAACTCTACCTGCTCGTGACCTCC
>CAZHSL010000876.1:0-1026 GCA_964535185.1 uncultured Corynebacterium sp. | reverse complement strand
ACTACTTGATGCCCGTGGTGGCGAAGCCCTTGACCAGGAACCGCTGGCCGAACAGGAACACCAGGAACAGCGGGATCAGCGAGACGACGGACATCGCGAACATCGCGCCCCAGTTCGAGGTGCCCTGGGTGTCCAGGAACTGGCGCAGGGCCAGCGGCACGGTGAAGTTGTCCGGGGTGGTGAGGTAGATCAGCGAGCCGAAGAAGTCGTTCCACATCCACATGAAGGTGAAGATCGTGGTGGTCGCCAGGGCCGGCAGCATCAGCGGCAGGATCACCCGGAAGAAGATCCGGAAGTGGCCGCAGCCGTCGATGCGCGCCGCCTCGTCGAGCTCCCGCGGGATGCCGCGGATGAACTGCACCATGAGGAACACGAAGAACGCGTCGGTGGCCAGGAACTTCGGCAGGATCAGCGGCACCAGGGTGTTCACCCAGCCGGTCTGGCTGAACAGGATGTACTGCGGCACGATCACGACGTGGATCGGCAGCATGAGCGTCATCAGCATCACCGCGAAGGCGATGTTCCGACCCCAGAACCGCAGCCGGGCGAAGGCGTAGGCGGTCAGCGAGCAGGCCACGAGGTTGCCGATCACGCAGCCCAGCACCAGCACCGTCGAGTTGATGATGTAGTGGCTGAACGGCTGGGCGAGCGCGTTCCACCCCGCCTCGTAGTTCTCGGTGTTGAACGACAGCGGGAGCAGGCCGGGGTTGCGGAAGATCTCGTCGTTGGGCCGCAGCGAGGAGACCACCATCCACAGCAGCGGGTAGATCATCGCCAGCGACGCCGCGATCATCACGACATGCTTGAGGGTGCGGCGCACCAGGTGGCGGGGGCGGGGGCGCAGCTCGAGCGACGAGGACGCGCCCGAGCCGGACGCGGGTGCCGCGGAGGCGCGGGGGGAGGTCTGCAGATCAGTCATCGTAGAACACCCAGAACTTGGAGACGAAGAAGTTGATGGCAGTGAAGATCGCGACGATGATCAGCAGCAGCCACGCCATCGCGGAGGCGTACCCCATGTCGAACTGG
>CAZHSL010000875.1:0-1026 GCA_964535185.1 uncultured Corynebacterium sp. | reverse complement strand
GCGTACATCGAAGCGGTCGAACAGGCCTCGCGACCGCTCGAGGAGATGACCGCCGAGGAGCTCGACGAGATGCTCCGCTTCGGCCTCGGCGGGGACGACGTCCCGCCGTTCCCCGGGATGCACACCGCCTCCGCGAGGATCGTCGGCGGCTCCCTCGCCGCGGTCGAGGCGATCCGCTCCGGCCGGGTGCGGCGGGCGGTGAACTTCGCCGGCGGCCTCCATCACGCGAAGTCCTCGTCGGCCTCCGGGTTCTGCGTCTACAACGACGCCGCCGCCGCGATCCGCCACGCGCTGGACGCGGGGGAGGAGCGCGTGATGTACGTCGACGTCGACGTCCACCACGGCGACGGCGTGGAGCGTCTGCTGTGGGACGAGCCCCGCGCCGTCACCCTCTCCGTCCACGAGACCGGCGAGCGGCTGTTCCCCGGCACCGGCTTCGTCCAGGACTCCGGCGGCCCCGGCGCCCCGGGCACCGCGATCAACGTGCCGCTGCCCTCACGGACCACGGCCGACGGGTGGGTGCGCGCCATCCGCGCCACGGTCCCCGCACTGGTGCGGGCGGTGCGGCCCACGCTGCTGGTCACCCAGCACGGGGCCGACAGCCACCGGCTGGACCCGCTCGCGGACCTGTCGGTCTCCCTCGAGGCGCAGCGCGAGGTGATGCTGCTGATGCGGGAGCTGGCCGACGAGGTCTGCGACGGGCGCTGGCTCGCGCTCGGCGGCGGCGGGTACGCGGTCATCGACGTGGTCCCGCGCTCCTGGGCGCATCTGATCGCGATCGCCACCGGCGATCCCGTCGACGCCGCGGCGCCGCTGCCGGAGGCGTTCCTCATCGCGGCCGCGGCGGCCCGCGCGGCGCACGGGCTGTCCCCGGAGCCCGGGATCGTGACCTTCGGGGACGGGCGCCCCCTCGAGGTCGCGGACTGGGAGCGGGGCTTCGACCCCGAGGACCCGCTGGACCGGGCCGTCCAGGCGGTGCGCCGGGCCGTGTTCCCCGACTGGGGGCTGGACCCGTTCCTGGACTGA
>CAZHSL010000874.1:0-1031 GCA_964535185.1 uncultured Corynebacterium sp. | reverse complement strand
TGCATGACCACTGTTCCCGCTCTGTCCTTCCACGACGGCGCGACCGTCCCCCAGCTCGGCTACGGCGTGTGGCAGGTCGAGGACGACGTCGCCGCGGACGTCGTGGTCCAGGCCATCAAGGCCGGCTACCGGCACATCGACACCGCGGCCGGCTACGAGAACGAGGGCGGCGTGGGCCGCGCCGTGAAGGAAGCCGGCGTCCCGCGCGAGGACCTGTTCATCACCACCAAGCTCGCCAACGGCGACCAGGGCTTCGACTCCGCGAAGCAGGCGTTGGAGACCTCGCTGTCCAAGCTCGGCACGGACTACGTGGACCTCTACCTCATCCACTGGGCGAGCCCCCAGCGCGGGAAGTACCTCGAGTCCTGGAAGGCGCTCATCGAGCTGCAGAAGGAGGGGAAGGCGACGTCGATCGGCGTCTCCAACTTCCCGATCGCGCAGCTCGAGGAGATCATCGCCGAGACCGGCGTGGTGCCGGTGATGCACCAGATCGAGCTGCACCCCGACTTCCAGCAGCGCGAGCTGCGCGACTACCACGCGGACAAGGGCATCCTCACCGAGGCCTGGTCCCCGCTCGGCCAGGGCGGCGACATCCTGAAGAACCCGGTGATCACCGAGATCGCCGAGGCGCACGGGGCCGACGCCGGCCAGGTGATCATCGCCTGGCACCTCGCGATCGGCAACGTCGTGATCCCGAAGACGGTCACCCCCGAGCGGATCGTCTCGAACTTCGCCGCCGCCGACCTCCGGCTCACGGACGAGCAGATCGAGAAGATCAACGGCCTGGACCGCGCCGACGGCCGGATCGGACCCGACCCCGCGGATCCCGGCTTCTGAGAAACCGGAACGCCTGACGAGAGGGCTCGCGGCCGCACGGCGGCCGCGGGCCCTCTCGTCTGTCCGCGAACTCTCTCCTCCGTCCGCAGGGCCTCGTCCGAGCGCTCGCTCCCAGCGATCGAGCGACGCGCCGGGACGGGTCCGACGGCGGCCCCACGGTGCGGGATAAGGTCCGCAGCGGTACGTGTCAATCG
>CAZHSL010000873.1:0-1036 GCA_964535185.1 uncultured Corynebacterium sp. | reverse complement strand
CCTGCGCGTACCACTCGAACGCGGCCTGCGGGTCGTCCGCGGTGGTGCCGTCCACGCCGATCTCGAGGGCATGGGTCATCTGCTCGGGGGTGCGCAGCGGCCATCCGTGCACGCGCCGGCCGGCGGCGTGCTGGGCCTCGACCGCCTCGGCGGTCAGCCCCTCCCAGCCGCACAGCAGCGCCGAGGCGCCGGTGCGCTCGAGCAGGGAGTCCAGGCCCTCGGGGTGCTTGTCCTCCACCGGCAAGCGGTGCACGATCATGCCACGCGGGATCTGCGGCAGCAGCTCGCGCGCCTGCACCAGAGCCTCGGCCCGGAAGCTGGTCAGGCGCATGCGCGCGACCACGTCGGGGCGGTCCTCGAGGAAGCGGGCCAGCAGCGGCACCACGGCCGGGTCCTTGATCTCCACCTCCAGGCGCGCGGTGGTCGCCTCGCACACCTCCTCGAAGGTGTGCAGGCGGTGCCCGTCCCGCAGCGGCACCTGCTGGATCTGCTCGAGGGTCATCTCGGCGACCTTGCCGATGCCGCGGTCGGCCTCGTCGGCCACGAGGCGGTCCATCGTCGCGTCGTGGATCACCACGATGCGGCCGTCCGCGGTGGGGCGAAGGTCCAGCTCGATCTCCGGGCAGCCCGCCTGCTCGGCCAGCTGGAACGCGGTGATCGTGTTCTCCAGAGCGTGGGTCATGGCGCCGCGGTGGCCCACGATCGTGATCTCGGCGGTGGTGGTGTCCGGCCCGGTCTCGGTGCTCGTCATGGGCACCATCCTGTCAGGCTCTCGCCGGAACAGGCGGTCTATTCGCAGCCCACGCCGTCGCCGTCGCGGTCCAGGTGCGTGCCGTATCCCGGATCGCCCTCGCGCACGGGCGCCGCGCCGGCCGACCGGGCCGCGTCGCAGTTCGCGTAGTGCACGCTGCTGTCACCGCCGCCCTCTGCAGGGGCGGGCTGCGGAGCAGGCGTCGAGGCAGGATCCGGCCGACGGGGCTGCTGCTCCTGCGTGGCGACCACGTCGCCCTCGCCCGGCCCGGGCCAGGCGTCGCCG
>CAZHSL010000872.1:0-1036 GCA_964535185.1 uncultured Corynebacterium sp. | reverse complement strand
ACCGTCGACCCGTCCTGAACGACGGGTCGGTCTGGGGGTTATCCCCCGCAGGACGCGGCGGTTCGCCACGCTGACGGTGCTGCGTGGGCGGAACTACGCTGGCCGCATCAGCCAGCCGTCGGCCCCGTGCCGGCCCGTGACGAAGAGGGAACCATGACTCAGACACCGCATCCCCACGATCCGTACGCCCAGCAGCCCGCCGCCGAACCGCACGCCGCGGAGCCTGCGGCAGACGGCTCGGGGCAGGGCGCCCCGACGTCCGATCCGGCGCTGCACCCGTACGATCCCTACGCCGTCGACGCCGACGCCCCGCGGAGCAATCCGCTGGACATCGACGCCGAGCCGGCGCCGCAGCAGGCCCCGCCCGCCCACGATCCGTACGCGGTCCCGCAGGCTCCGTACGCGCAGCAGGCCCCGTCCGGGCAGCAGCCCCCCTACGGGCCCGGTGCCGCCCAGGGCGGCACCGTCCCGCCCGCCGGCACCGCCGGCGTCCATGACGGTCCTCTGACCGGTCAGGCCGTCAGTGAGTCGGACTCGCGGCTGTGGGCGACGGTCGCGCAGGCCCTGGTGGCCGGCGGGCACGTGATCAGCTGGGGCTTCCTCGGCTGGGTGGGCCCGCTGGTCATCTTCCTGATGTACAAGGACCGGGACCGCTTCGTACGCTTCCACTCCGCCGAGGCGCTCAACGGTGCGATCGCGGTGCTGGTCGCCCAGATCGTGCTCGCCGTCGCGATCACGATCCTGACGATCTTCACCCTGGGGATCGCCTCGTTCCTGTACCCGCTGGTCGGCCTGCCGGCTCTGCTGCAGCTGGTGTTCTCGATCATCGGCGCGGTCAAGGCCCACCAGGGCGAGTACTGGAAGTACCCGTTCAACATCCGCCTGGTGAAGTGAGCATCGCGGCACCTGCCGCCCGCTGACCGCGCACGCCCCCGGGATCCCTCTGCGGATCCCGGGGGCGTGCGTCGTGCGGGCCGATGCTCAGGGCACCAGGTCCCGGATCACGGCATCGGCGAGCAGCCGGCCGCTGCGGGTG
>CAZHSL010000871.1:0-1037 GCA_964535185.1 uncultured Corynebacterium sp. | reverse complement strand
AGCGCACCAGCCAGCCCACCGTGTTCATCGGCGAGCACCTGCCCGAGCAGCTCCCGCAGGGCAGCGACTACGTGCGGATCGACAACGTGGGAGCTGCCTTCGAGGCGACCGAGCATCTGATCGAGGCCGGGCGTCGGCGGCTCGCCTTCATCGGCGCGATCGACACGGCGCTGGGCCTGCAGCCCCACAGCTCCGGGTCGATGCGGCGCGACGGCTTCCTCGCGGCGCTCGCGAAGCACGGCCTGGACGCCGGTGACGAGCAGATCCAGGCGGTGGGCGACTGGCACCGCCCTGACGGCTTCGACGGGGCGAACGCCCTGCTGGACCGGCTGCCGGACGTGGACGGGATCGTCTGCGGCAACGACGACCTGGCGATCGGTGTGCTCGCCGCCCTGCGCCGGCGCGGACTGCGCGTGCCGGAGGACATCGCGGTGATCGGCTACGACGACACCCCCGACGCGCCGTTCGCCTCCCCGCCGCTGACCACCATCTCCCCGGACAAGGCCACCCTCGCCGGCACCGCCCTGGATCTGCTCGACGAGCGGATCCGCGGCTACGACGGCCCGCCCCGGACCGTCGACACCCCGTACACGCTCGTGGTGCGCGACTCGACGGTCGACGCCGAGGGCGCCGCCCGGGCCGACACGACCCCCGCCGCGGCCGCGACCGTCGGCGTCCCCGAGACCGAGGAGCTCACCCGGTGACCATCCCGACCCCCTACGAGGACCTCCTGCGCGAGGTGCTGGAGACCGGCAACGCCAAGGGCGACCGCACCGGCACCGGGACCCGCAGCCTGTTCGGAAGGCAGATCCGCTACGACCTCTCGCAGGGGTTCCCGCTGATCACGACCAAGCGGGTGCACACCCGTTCGATCATCCTCGAGCTGCTGTGGTTCCTGCGCGGGGACACCAACGTGCGCTGGCTGCAGGACCGGGACGTCACCATCTGGGACGAATGGGCCGACGGCAACGGCGATCTCGGGCCCGTCTACGGCGCGCAGTGGCGCTCCTGGCCCACCCCGGACGGCGGCGTGATCG
>CAZHSL010000870.1:0-1037 GCA_964535185.1 uncultured Corynebacterium sp. | reverse complement strand
ACGTCCCAGTGCGACTTCGAGCTCAGGCGCAGCTCGGCCGAGACCTCCGGGCCGTAGAACTCCGTGGGCAGGAGGTTGCTGGGCATGTCCGCCCAGCGCAGCTTCTGGAAGGTGCGCACCTGGTCGGTGAGGATCGGGTACCTCGACAGGAGCACCATCCCGTACTGGCCCGGGAACTCGCCGAAGCCCCAGGCGTCGCCGGGACCGCCGACGGCGCCGTCGCCGTCGAGGTCGTGGCCGCTGGGCACCCCGGTGTTGACCGGCGCGGTGTAGGCGTACCGGTACCGGACCGGGCTCTTCCCGTTCTGGGAGACCTCGAGGTAGTTGGTGCGGAAGAGATCGATCCCCTTCCCGTCCTCGTCGTGGTCGAACTCGTTGAGCAGGACGATGTCGGGGTTGTTGATCTGGATGATCTCCGCGACGGCCCGGATCTGCGGGTCCTCGCCCACCCCGCTGTCGGGATCGGCGGCGAGGTCCTCGAGCAGATCGCCCTCGGCGGCGCGGTTCAGCGAGGCGTTGAAGGTGGCGACCCGCAGGTTCACGACGCTCCCCCGCGGACGGGAGGGCTGGGGTGCGGCCTGGGCTGCGGCGGGCAGACCGAACCCCGCGGCGGCGGCCGCGGCGAACGCTCGACGACGGGTCACGCGAGGAGTCATGCACCCATTGTGCACGGTCGACAGCAAGGGGCGGAACCGCAGTGTGGACGCCGGCACCCCGCACCCGCTGCGACCAGCGGCGCGGTGGCAGACTGAGCCCATGAGAATCGCTTTCCTGGGCACCGGTCGCATGGGCACCGAGCTCGCCCTCCACCTGATCCCCGATCACGACCTGACCGTCTGGAACCGCACGCCGGAGCGCACCGCCCGCCTGGCCGAGGCGGGGGCCGCGGTCGCCGACACCGCCGCCGCGGCGGTCGAGGGCGCGGACCTCGTCGTCACCTCGCTGTTCGGTCCCGACGCCGTGCGGGAGACGGTGATCGAGCCCGGACTGCTCCCCGCAGGCATCCCCTGGGTCGACACCACCACCGTCTCCCCCGC
>CAZHSL010000869.1:0-1039 GCA_964535185.1 uncultured Corynebacterium sp. | reverse complement strand
AGCGCACTGACCACGTACCTCGACCGCCTCACCACCGCCCTGTCCACGGCGACGGCGCCCGCGCATCCCGACGCGGTGTTCCTGGATCGCGGGATCACGGGCGATGTCGACGTCCAGGGCGACATCCCCGAGCTCTCCTTCCTCTCCGGGGCGCGGCAGGACCACCTCGCGGTCGCGATCTGCGACGTCGATGGGGAGATCACCGGTGCCGGCACCGATCACGAGTTCCCGATGCAGTCGATCTCGAAGGCCTTCGCGTACGGGGCGGCCATCGACCTGCACGGCAAGGACTACGTCGACACGATCGTGGACGAGGAGCCCTCGGGGGAGGAGTTCAACGCCCTCAGCCTCGACCCGATCACCAAGAAGCCGAAGAACCCCCTGGTCAACATCGGTGCGATCCGCACCCACGCGATGCTCGGCGCCACCAAGGACGAACGCACCCAGCGCCTGCGCTCCGTGCTCGACGCCGCAGCGGGCCGGCCGCTCGAGCCCCACACCGAGACCTGGCAGGAGGAGCTCAAGAGCGCCGATCGCAACCTGGCGCTGGCCTACATGCTCCGCGCCGCCGGCTCCATGACGGAGGACGCCACCGACGTGGTGGGCGGTTACATCGAAGGCTGCGCGGTGCTCACCTCCGTCACCGACCTCGCGGTCATGGCCGCGACCCTCGCCTCCGGCGGCACCAACCCGCTCACCGGCGAGAAGGTGTTCTCCCGGGTCGCCGCCCGGCAGGTGCTCTCGGTGATGCTCACCTGCGGGATGTACGACAACGCCGGTGACTGGGTCAGCGACGTGGGCCTGCCCGCGAAGTCCGGCGTGGGCGGCGGGATCATCGCCGCCCTGCCCTCCCGCTTCGGCGTCGCGAGCTATGCCCCGCAGCTGGACCTGCACGGCAACTCGGTGCGGGGCACGCTCTTCTTCGAGCGGCTCAGCACCGACTTCGCCCTCCACATGCTCGACGGGGTCGAGCCCCGCGACCTCGAGGAGTGCGCGCAGGAGCTGATGGAAGCGGGGACGCACCCGTGAGCACGGTGCG
>CAZHSL010000868.1:0-1044 GCA_964535185.1 uncultured Corynebacterium sp. | reverse complement strand
GCTCGCCGTCGCCGGTGGTGGCGTGCTCGGCGATGATCACGTGGCCGGACTGCTCACCGCCGATCGAGTAGCCGCCGAGGTTCATCTCCTCGAGCACGTAGCGGTCGCCCACGCCGGTCTGGCCGAGCACGATCCCGTGCTCCCTCATCGCGAGCTTCAGGCCGAGGTTGCTCATGACGGTCACCACCAGGGTGTCGTCGTGGAGCTTGCCGCGCTCCTTGAGGTCCAGGGCGAGGATCGCCATGATCTGGTCGCCGTCGATGATCTTCCCCTCGGCGTCGACCGCGAGGCACCGGTCCGCATCGCCGTCGAAGGCCACGCCGACGTCCGCACCGTGCTCGCGCACCGCCGCCTGCAGCGGGCCGAGGTGGGTGGAGCCCACCCCGTCGTTGATCAGCCCGCCGTCGCTGCGGTCGCCGATCACGTGCACGCTCGCGCCGGCGCGGCGCAGGGCTTCGGGCCCGCTGATGCTCGCGGCGCCGTTCGCGCAGTCGGCGACCACGGTCAGGCCCTCCAGCGGACGATCGAGCGTGGAGACCAGATGCTCGACATAGGCCTCGACCGCGCCCTCGTAACGGGTGATCGTGCCCACGTCGGTGCCCTGTGGGCGGTCCCATTCCTCGCCGAGGCGGGCCTCGATCGCGTCCTCGACCTCGTCGGGCAGCTTGGTGCCGCCGCGGGCGAAGAACTTGATCCCGTTGTCCGGTGCGGGGTTGTGGGAGGCGGAGATCATCACGCCGAGGTCCGCTCCGGTGGACTGCACCAGGTGGGCGAGGCCGGGGGTGGGCAGCACCTCGGCATCGAGCACGTCGACCCCGGCGGCGGCGAGCCCCGCGCACACCGCGGCGGAGAGGAAGTCGCCCGACGGGCGCGTGTCGCGGGCGACGATCGCCCGCGGCCGGGTGCCGCCGAAGGCGCCCAGCGTGCCGAGCACATGGGCCGCGCCCACGGACAGCTCGACCGCGAGCTCCGCGGTGATGTCGCCGTTCGCGCGTCCGCGCACTCCGTCGGTGCCGAAGAGTCGTGCCACAGGGTTCTCCTCAC
>CAZHSL010000867.1:0-1050 GCA_964535185.1 uncultured Corynebacterium sp. | reverse complement strand
CCGGGGAGCGCGGCGTCACCGGGGCCCGGTGAGCGACCCTCACAGGTGGACGGTGACGTCCCCGGACTTCCGCAGCTCGTCGGCGAGCGTCGTCGCGGCCTCGTTCTGCTGCTGCGAGACCGCCTGCTGGGCCAGCTGCTCCTTGACCTCCTCGAAGGGAGGCACCTGCGACTGCTGGCCGCCGGCCTGGGACTGCTGCTCGACCATCTGGTCGTACTGCGCCTTCAGCTCCTCGTCGCTCGGCTGCTTGATGTCCGCCTCCTGCTCGATGTAGGCGGTGAGCATGTACTGCGAGGCGGCATCCTTCCGCACCTGCTCCTTGCTCACGCCCTGCTGCTCGAGCGTCGTGACGACCTCGTCGGCCGAGCCCAGGCCGTTCTGCTTCGCGACCTCCTCGAGGGTGGCGTCGATGTCCTCGTCGGTCGCCTTGATCCCGGCGTCCTTCGCGCCCTGCAGCAGCAGGCGGTTGTCCACCAGCTGGTCGGCGACCTGCTGCTTGAGGGCCGCCTCGTCCACCTCCTGGCCGGTGCTCTGCTGCTGCATCGTGGCCTGCTGGAACTGGCCCTCGTAGATGGGGACGAACTCGTCCTTGGTGATCTTCTCGCCGTTGACCTCCGCGACGACGTCCGGGACGTCGGAGACGTCGGCCTCGGGGGCCTGGGGCTGCTCCCCACCCTGGGGCGCGCCGCCGCCGTCGCTGGCCGCGGGTGGCTGCCCGCCCTGGTCGCTGGCGCCCGTGGGGGCCGACTGGTCACCGCTGCACCCGGTCAGGGCGACCGCGGTCGTGAGCGTGAGGGCGGCGAGCGCGCGCCGCAGCGCCCGGTGGCTCGGAATCTTCACAGTGCCTCCTGAGATCGGGGTGGAGCGGGCGACGGTACGCCCCGAGTCCGGTCAGCGGGTGCACGGACGCTCATGGCCCGTTCAGGAAGCCGCCTTCCGTGGGGAGTGTCACGGAATGGTAACGGCCCTTCGCTGGGCTCAGTACCCGATGGACCTCAGGTACTCGCGGGACTCGCGGATGCAGTCGATCGGATCGCGGCCGTAGGTGTC
>CAZHSL010000866.1:0-1053 GCA_964535185.1 uncultured Corynebacterium sp. | reverse complement strand
TCGGTCGCGACCAGCACCGGGAAGGCGCCCTCGCGGAACCCGGCCAGGACGTTGGTGCGCAGCCCCTGCTGCTTGCTGCCGTGCAGCGCCGCGGCGGGGACGCCCACCTCGACGAGCTCCTGCGCCACCCGCTCGGCCCCCAGCTGGGTGCGGGTGAACATGAGCGTGCGGCCCGAGCGGGCGCCGAGCTGCGCGGTGACCTCGCGCTTGGCCGCAGGGGCGATGGCCAGCACGTGGTGGTCCATGGTCCGCACGGCGGCGGTGACGGGCGTGGTCTCGTGGGAGACGGGGTCGACCAGGAAGCTGTCGACGATGTCCTCGACCTGCCCGTCCAGGGTCGCGGAGAAGAGCATCTTCTGGGTGCCCATCGGGATCGCGGCGAGGATGTCGCGCACATCGGGGAGGAACCCGAGGTCGGCCATGTGGTCGGCCTCGTCGATGACGGTGGTCTCGACCAGGTCCAGCTGCAGGGCTCCCCGCTCGGCGAGGTCGATGAGACGGCCGGGGGTGGCGACCACGATCCCGACCCCTCGCGCCACGGCGTCGGCCTGCTTCTCGATGTTCATCCCGCCGGCGACCAGCTGCGCGGAGGTGCCCACGGCGCGCGCGAAGGGATGGATCGTGTCCACGACCTGCACGGCCAGCTCGCGGGTGGGGACCAGCACCACGCCCAGGGGCCGACGGCGGTGGACCTTGCGGCCGCGGAAGCGGGCGGTCATCGCCAGGGTGAACGCGAGCGTCTTGCCGGAGCCGGTCTCGGCCCGGGCCAGCACGTCGCGACCGGCGAGCGCGTCGGGCAGGATCACCGACTGGATCTCGAAGGCGCGCTCGAGCCCCTGAGCTGCCAGGACCTCCAGCAGCTCGTCGGGCAGCGCCATGTCCTCGAACCGCTCGGAGCGGTGGGCTGAGCGGCGGCGGGCCTTGGGCATCGTGATCCTCCTGACGAAACGGACGTCCCCATCATCCAGCATCGGCGAACAGTGGGAGAATGGAAGCGATGTTGCGCACTCTGATGACCTCGAAGATCCACCGGGCCACCGTCACGCAGGCAGA
>CAZHSL010000865.1:0-1053 GCA_964535185.1 uncultured Corynebacterium sp. | reverse complement strand
CGTGCGCAGCCCGCGGCAGTGGCTGATCGCGCTCGCGCAGAGCGCGGTGGGTACGGCGCTGGGCCTGCTGCTGTTCCTCATCAGCTTCGGAGCGCTGCTGGCGGAGTTCTCCGACCAGCCTCCAGCCGGCCTGGTGGGCATGTACGGCGTGGACGCGCTGATCGGTGTGCTCGCGACGGTGCTGAGCGGCCCGCTGCGGTTCCTGCCGCCGGGCCGGCTGCACGCCGCGGCGCATCTGCTGTTGGCCGCGGCCGTCGGCCTCAGCATCTGGGCGATGCCGGCGTCTGCGCTGGCCCTCTACCGGCTGGGCGTGAGGCGCCGGGCCGTGCTCGACGTCGCCGCGATCCTGCTGGTCGCCGGCACCTCGATGCTGGCGATGAGCATCGATTCCCGGATCCGGGGCGCGGCGCCCGAGGTCGCAGTGCTGGTCACGATGGGGATCATGGTGGTGCTCGCCCTGATCCCGCTGCTGATGGGGCATGTGGTGGGCACCCGCCACGAACTGCTCGCCTCGCTGCGGGACCGGGCCGATTCCGCCGAACGGGAGCGGGAGACCGCCCGGCGGGCCGCCGACGCCGCCGAGCGCGAGGCCGCCGCGCTGGTGCGTGAGCACGAGGCCGAGACCGCCCGGGTGCGGGCCGAGGAGCGCACGGCGCTGGCCCGCGACATGCACGACAGCATCTCCCACCACCTCGCCGCGATCGCGATGCACTCCGGCGCCATGGCCTACCGCGAGGATCTCCCGCCGGAGACGCTGCGGGCCACTGCGAGCACGGTGCGAGATGCCGCTCAGCAGGCGAACCGGGAGCTGCGCACGGTGCTGTCCGGGCTGCGCACCGGCGAGGGCGATGCACCGCTGGCCACCGCCCCCACCCTGACCGGCATCGTCGACCGCTGCCGGGAGGAGGGCCAGGACGTGGAGCTGACCTGGCAGGGCGTGAGCGCGGAGGAGCTCGCCGCCCGGGATCGCAGCACGGTGGTGGCCCTGGCCCGGATCCTCGCCGAGGTCACGCTCAACGCCGCGAAGCACGCGCCGGGCACGCCGCTGCAGGT
>CAZHSL010000864.1:0-1055 GCA_964535185.1 uncultured Corynebacterium sp. | reverse complement strand
CTCGCAGCACGTCGCTCAGACGACGAGCACCTCGCTGTTGGCGGAGAGAAGCAGCTTCTGGACGGTCAGCCCGAGCAGGTGGCGGGCGAGGTCCTGCTGGCGGCGCACGCCGAGGACCAGCAGTTCGGCGTCCTCGTCCTCGACCACGTCGAGCAGGACGTCGGCGATGTCGTCCTCGGTGGTCTCCTGCCGGAACTCGACCCGCACGACGCTGCCGCGCAGATGGTCACGGGCGATCTCGAGGTGCTGCTCGTTCGCGTGCCGCGGGTCCTCGGAGACGCCGTCGCGCAGCACGTTGACCACGATCAGCGGGCCGCCGCGCTGCTCGGCCTCCTCGCGGGCTGCGGTCAGCGCCTTGAAACCCACCTCGGTGGGGATGAATCCGACGACGACGGCCATCTGGTCTCCTGGGGTGCGGTCCGGGCGGCGGCCGCCGCCTGATCGGCGCGGCCTGGCCAGATCCTACTTGCCGGTGAGCGGGTCGGGGGAGGACCGGCGGCGATCGGGCGGCGACGGAGCGTCACCGGGGCGGCGGCTCAGGCGCGGCGCTGGCCGGAGAGCTTCTGGATCTCGTCCATGATCCGTGCGTTCAGCAGGCGCCGGCGCACGCCCTTGGAGGCGTCGGGGTCGATGTCCTCGAGCTCGATCGGGGTGCCGACACGCACGGTGACCGAGCCGCGGTGGGGGAGCAGCCGGGTGAACATGTGCTGCGTGCCCTTGAGCCCCACCGGGATCACCGGGCAGCCGGATTCGACGGCGAGCCAGGCGGCACCCTGCTTTCCCGGGTGGAGCAGGCCGTCCTTGGAGCGGGTGCCCTCGGGATAGATCGCGAAGCCGTCACCCTCGCGGAGGATCGTCAGCCCGGCCTGCAGCGCCCCCTTGCCGGAGGAGAGCGCCTCACGGTCCACCGGCACCGCCTCGACGGCGTCGAAGAACCAGCGCAGGATGCGCCCGCGCAGCCCCTTCTGCGTCCACAGGGTGTCCTTGGCGACGAAGCGGATCTGCCGCGGCAGCACCACCGGCAGCACGAAGCTGTCGATGTTGGCGAGGTGGTT
>CAZHSL010000863.1:0-1056 GCA_964535185.1 uncultured Corynebacterium sp. | reverse complement strand
TCGTGCGCGAGGGGCGGATCGAGCACGTCACCCAGGACCACACGCTGCTGCGCTCGCTGGTCGAGGCGGGCCGGCTCTCCCCGGAGGAGGTGGCTGCGCACCCGGACCGCGCCGTGCTGAACCGGGCCCTGGCCGCCGATGCCCCCACCGCCCCGGATCTGCTGGTGCGGCGGCTGGAGCCGGGCGACCTGGTGCTGGTGGCGACCGACGGGCTGCATGCCGTGGTCGAACCGTCGGCGCTGGCGGAGGCGCTGACGGGTGGGGCGGAGGATCCGGACGCACTGGCCGATTCGCTCGTGGAGCTCGCGCTGGCCGCGGGCGGTCCGGACAACATCGGCCTCGCCCTCGCACGGGTCTGAGACGTGACGGGCCGTGCCGGTCAGCGCCCTGCGCGGACCAGGCGGATGATCCCGATGACGCTCGCGGTGACCAGCACCACGAGCCCGGTGGCGATCAGCGGCATCCCGCCGCCCAGCAGCACGGACCACGCGATCCCGCCGTAGACGCCCTGCACCCCGAGCAGCGTCCAGATCAGCATCCGCTCCCCCTCGCGGTAGGCGGCCTGGGCGTTGCTCGCGGTGATCCGGGTCGGGTAGTTGAGCAGACGCGGACGCGTCGAGAGCGCGGCCAGACCCAGCGACAGCAGCAGCATCACCCCGGCGAGCACGAGCACCGACCAGCGCGGCCCCCAGTCGTCGGCCTGGCCGCTCACGTCGAAGTGGGTCGCGACCGTGGCGGGCAGGGACTGGTAGCGCACCAGGATCCACGCCGTGATCCCGAGCGCTGCAAGCACGCCGATCCACCGCAGGCCCCGGGCGATCGGGCCCGTGGTGTACGTGCGGGCGGGGCGCTGGGCGGTGGTGGGGTTCGTGCTCATCGTCCCGCCCGAGGGGTGCGCCGCGAGCGGTGGGATCTGCGCAGCCCCTGGTCGGGCTCGACGTCGGCCCCCACCCCCGCACGAGCCTCGTGCCGCAGCGCCTCGCCGAGGTAGGGCAGCGCATACTCGACGAAGCCGCGCCCGGCGGGGCGGATCAGCTCCTCCTCGATGAGCCGCTC
>CAZHSL010000862.1:0-1065 GCA_964535185.1 uncultured Corynebacterium sp. | reverse complement strand
CGGCGAGGGCGGGCAGCTGCCCCCGGAGAAGGTCTATCCCTGGATCGCCCGCACGCGGCACTCCACCCCCGGGATCGGGCTCATCTCCCCGCCGCCCCACCACGACATCTACTCGATCGAGGATCTCGCCCAGCTGATCCACGACGCGAAGTCCGCGAACCCTGCGGCCCGGGTGCACGTCAAGCTGGTCTCCCGCTTCGGGGTGGGCACCGTCGCCTCCGGCGTCTCCAAGGCGCACGCCGACGTGGTGCTGATCTCCGGCCACGACGGTGGCACCGGCGCGAGCCCGCTGAACTCGCTCAAGCACGCGGGGACCCCCTGGGAGCTGGGCCTGGCCGAGACCCAGCAGACCCTGCTGCTCAACGGCCTGCGCGACCGCATCACCGTGCAGGTGGACGGCCAGCTGAAGACGGGCCGTGACGTGGTGATCGCCGCGCTGCTGGGTGCGGAGGAGTACGGCTTCGCCTCGGCCCCGCTGGTGGTCTCCGGCTGCGTCATGATGCGCGTGTGCCATCTGGACACCTGCCCCGTGGGCGTGGCGACCCAGAACCCCGAGCTGCGGGAGCGCTTCACGGGGAAGGCGGAGCATGTGGTGACCTTCTTCCGCTTCCTCGCCGAGCAGGTCCGCGAGCATCTCGCCGCCCTCGGGCTGCGCTCCCTCGACGAGGCGATCGGGCGCACCGATCTGCTGGCCCTGGCCGAGGGGGAGCGGGCCGCCACCGTGCTCGGCACCGCCAAGCGGGAGGGCCTGGACCTCTCGGCGCTGCTTGAGCCCCCGACCGTCCACGAGGGGGACTTCCCGCGCCGACGGCGGGGACAGGACCATCACCTCGATCGGGCCCCGGACCACCCCTGGATCGCTCGGGCCGAGGAGGTCCTGGCCGGGACCGCCGAGACGGTGCGGGTGCACGACGTCCTGCGCAACACCCAGCGCAGCGCCGGCACCCTGCTCGGCCACGAGGTCACCCGCCGCACCGGCGGCGAGGGCCTCACCGAGGACGCGATCGTGCTGGACCTCGAGGGCACCGGCGGGCAGTCCTTCGGCGCCTTCCTGCCGCGCGGGAT
>CAZHSL010000861.1:0-1067 GCA_964535185.1 uncultured Corynebacterium sp. | reverse complement strand
CCGCACCGCCCAGGTGGTCGAGCTGCTCGCCGAGGAGCTGACCCGGATGGGGGAGCAGGGCATCGACGCGCTCGAGCTCGCGCGCGCCAAGGGGCAGATCACCGGCTCCTTCGCCCTCGGGCTCGAGGACACCAGCTCCCGGATGGGCCGACTGGGCACCATCGAGCTCGTCCACGGCCGCTACACCAGCGTCGACGAGACCCTGGCGCGCATCGGCGCGGTCGGCGTCGACGACGTCGCGGCGCTCGCCACCCGTCTCGCCGGCTCCTTCAGCACCCGGGTCGAGATCGGCCCGCCGTGCTGAGCGCCGCCCTTCGCCCCTCCCGCCCCGTCCCCGCCCGTCGCCCCGAGGAGACCTCATGACCACCACTCCGTCCCGTCCCATCCGCGTCGCCGTCCTCGGCGCCTCCGGCCGGATGGGCGCGGCCGCCTGCCGCGCCGTCGAGGAGGCGCCCGACCTCGAGCTGGTCGCGCGCATCGGCCGCGACGACGCTCTGGAGACGCTCACCGAGGCCGGTGCCGAGGTCGCGATCGACCTCACCATCCCCTCCGCGACCGCGCAGAATGTGCACTGGCTCGTCGAGCACGGCATCCACGCCGTCGTGGGCACCACCGGCTGGACCGACGAGTCCCTGGACGCACTGCGCTCCCAGCTCGAGGGGGCCGGCGGCGTGGGTGTGCTGATCGCCCCGAACTTCGCGATCGGCGCCGTGCTGACGATGCGCTTCGCGGAGATCGCGGCCCGGTACTACGAGAGCGCCGAGATCATCGAGATGCACCACCCGGACAAGCTCGATGCCCCCTCCGGGACCGCGACCCACACCGCGGCCGCCATCGCCCGCGGCCGGGCCGAGGCCGGGCTCGGACCGGTCCCCGACGCCACCGAGAAGGATCCCGAGGGCGCCCGCGGGGCCGTGGTGGACGGCGTCCACGTGCACGCCGTGCGCCAGCGCGGGCTGGTCGCCCACGAGGTCGTGCAGTTCGGCGGGGAAGGCGAGCAGCTCACCCTGCGCCACGACTCCTTCGACCGCATCAGCTTCATGTCCGGCGTGCTGCTGGGCGTGCGC
>CAZHSL010000860.1:0-1070 GCA_964535185.1 uncultured Corynebacterium sp. | reverse complement strand
TCGGTGTAGCTCGCGCCGAGGAACCCGCCGAAGAGGGTGTAGAGGATGGTCACGCCACCCACCAGCAGCATGCCGGTGACGTAGGGGCCGCCGAACATCGACTGGAAGAACACGCCGCCGGCGACCATGCCGGAGGAGACGTAGAAGGTGAAGAACACCAGGATGATCAGGCCTGCGGCGATGCGCAGGATGTTCGTGCGGTCGTGCAGGCGGTTGCCGAAGAAGCTCGGCACGGTGATCGCGTTGCCGGCGATCTGCGTGTACTGGCGCAGCCGCGGCGCGACGAAGAACCAGTTCAGGCCCGCGCCGACGGTGAGGCCGATGGCCATCCACGCCTCCACGAGGCCGCCCATGTACAGGGCGCCGGGCAGGCCCATCAGCAGCCAGCCGGACATGTCCGAGGCGCCGGCGGAGAGCGCAGCGGTGAAGGGGTGCAGCTGACGTCCGCCGAGCATGTAGTCCTCGCCGTCCGCCGTCTTGCGGAAGGCGTACAGGCCGATGGCGACCATGGCGCCGAAGTAGATGACCAGGGCGATGATCTTGAAGACGAGATCCATGAGGGGGCTCCGATCTCAGGGGAAGGGACGGGGGCAGGGGGTCGCAGGGGCAGGGTCACGGCATCGCGCGGGAGACACCGGACCCGGGAGGACCCCGCGGAGCAGGCGCGCGACGGCCCTGGTCAGACGTCGGTGGCCGAACGGTCGCCGACGGGCCGCCCGAAGGCGCCCGGGGACCAGGGTGGCTTCGACCTTACGCCCCGATGCCGCCGCTCACAGCGCTGTGAGCGGTCTTGTGGCCGGAAGGTGACATCCCTCGCGATCCTCGCAAAGGTGACCGAACTGCCCGAAATGCCCACTGGCCACGCAGAACGTGCGCGTGAGAGCCGGAGTTGGCTCCCACGCGCACGTGATCGAGGTGCAGGCGCAGTCGCTCAGCTGCGCCCTCCTGCTGATCTCCTCCCGCGGACGCTGCGCGGGCGGCTCGTCCCTCGCCGACCGCTCCGCGCCCGCAGTTCGTCGCTCAGCTGCGCCCTCCTGCTGATCTCCTCCCGCGGACGCTGCGCGGGCGGC
>CAZHSL010000859.1:0-1070 GCA_964535185.1 uncultured Corynebacterium sp. | reverse complement strand
CCAGTGCTTGATCTCCTCGCGGGAGTAGGCCCGCGCATCGCCCTCGGGATAGCCGGCCGGCCAGCGGCCCGCTTCGACGTCACCCCAGGCCTGATGGGCGAGGTAGGCGATCTTCGCCGGGCCGTAGCCGCGACGCAGCAGGTGGTAGAGGGTGAAGTCGTGCAGGGCGTAGGGGCCGATCGAGCTCTCGGTGGACTGCGCCTGCTCCCCCTCCCCTGCCGGGATCAGCTCGGGGCTGATCTCGGTGTCGATCACCGACTGCAGGATCGCGGAGGCCTCCGCCCCGAAGATGCCCTCGGCGATCACCCACCGGATCAGGTGCTGGATGAGGGTCTTGGGCACGCCGGCGTTCACGCCGTAGTGGGACATCTGGTCGCCCACGCCATAGGTGCACCAGCCCAGCGCCAGCTCGGAGAGGTCCCCCGTGCCCACCACGATCCCGCCTCGATGGTTGGCGAGGCGGAACAGGTAGTCGGTGCGCAGACCGGCCTGGACGTTCTCGAAGGTGACGTCGTAGACCTTCTCGCCGCCGCCGTAGGGGTGGCCCATGTCCTTCAGCATCTGGGTGGCGGCGGGGCGGATGTCGAGGGTCTCGAAGCTCGCGCCGATCGCGCGGGAGAGCAGCTCCGCGTTGGAGCGGGTGTGCTCGGTGGTGGCGAATCCCGGCATCGTGTACGTGAGGATCTCGGAGCGGTCGCGGCCCAGCAGGTCCATCGCCCGCGCGCACACCAGCAGCGCATGCGTGGAGTCCAGGCCGCCGGAGACGCCGAGCACCGGGGCGGTGCCGCCGGGCCTGTCGCCGCCGATCGCGGAGAGCCGACGCACCAGCCCCGCGACCTGGATGGAGAACGCCTCGTAGCAGTCCTGTGCCAGGCGCGCCGGATCGTCGGGCACGAAGGGGAAGCGGTCGAGCTTGCGGCGCAGCGGCCCGGTCGCGGGCCGGTCGATGCTCCGCGTCTCCTCGTCGCGGTCCCAGGCGTCGTAGGAGACCTCCCGAACCGGCATCGGGGCCACCATCCCGTCCTCGCGCGGGGAGTCGGCGGCGGGGATCGACGCGCCGTCCCCGTCGG
>CAZHSL010000858.1:0-1072 GCA_964535185.1 uncultured Corynebacterium sp. | reverse complement strand
CGGCTCGATCACCACCACCACGATCGCGGTCATCGGCTACACCGCGATGGCCGGCTCCGTGAACGCCGGCGGGCTGGGGCAGCTGGCCTACAACCGCGGCTACACCGGCTACCAGACCGAGATCATCGTCGTCACCGTCATCCTGCTGATCATCGTCGTGATCCTCGTGCAGCTGATCGGCGACCGACTCTCCCGCGCGGTGGACCACCGCGCCCGCACCACCTGACCCCCTCACTCCCAAGGAGCCCCCGATGAGCATCGTCTCCCGTCGTACCCTGTTCGCCTCCGGCGCCGGCCTCGCGGCCCTCACCCTCGCCGCCTGCGGCGGTGAGGAGCAGGCCCCGCTCACCGAGGAGGGCGGCGTGACCACCATCCGCATCGCCGCCACCCCGATGCCGCACATGGAGATCCTCACCTTCGTCAAGGACAACCTGGCCGCCGATGCCGGTCTCGAGCTCGACCTGCAGGAGCAGACCGAGTACCCGATCCCGAACCGTCTGCTGAGCGAGGGGGAGGTCGACGCGAACTTCTTCCAGCACCTGCCCTACCTCGAGACCGAGATGGACGAGAACGGCTACGAGCTGACCCCCTTCGAGGGCGTCCACATCGAGCCGCTGGGCATCTTCTCCGAGTCGCTCACGGGCCTCGACGAGATCGAGGAGGGCGCCGCCGTGGGCGTGCCGAACGACCCCACCAACCGCGGCCGCGCGCTCGCGCTGCTGGCCGACGAGGGTCTGCTGGCGCTCCGGGACGGGGTCGAGCCCACCGAGGCGACGGTCGACGACATCGCCGAGAACCCCAAGCAGCTCGACCTCCAGGAGATCGACGCGGCGCTGCTGCCCCGCACCCTGGGCGATTATGCGATCGCCGTGATCAACGGCAACTACGCCCTCGAGGCTGACCTCAGCCCCGCCGAGGACGCGCTCGCACTCGAGTCCGGCGAGGACAATCCCTACGCCAACATGCTCGTGGTGCGCACCGAGGACGCCGAGAACGAGGCGCTCGTCGCGCTGAACGACCTGCTGCACTCCGAGGACGTGCGCGGCTTCATCGAGGAGACCTACTCCGGCGC
>CAZHSL010000857.1:0-1072 GCA_964535185.1 uncultured Corynebacterium sp. | reverse complement strand
CGGAGGACCCGATGGCCCGCATCCTCGTGGTCGAGGACTCCGCGGACGTGCACGCCCTGCTGGTGGAGACGCTCGAGGGCGCAGGGCACCACGTGCTCTCCGCGCACGACGGTCTCGAGGCCCGCCGGCTCCTGACGGCCGACGCCCCGACACCGGGCCCGGGCTCGGACGGCGACGGTGCCCCGGAGCTGGTGGTGCTGGACCTGATGCTCCCCCACGTGGACGGCTCCGTGCTGCTGGCGGAGCTGCGGCGCCGCAGCCAGGTGCCGGTGCTGGTGCTCTCGGCGAAGGACGCGGTGTACACGAAGGTCGATCTGCTGCGCCTGGGGGCCGACGACTACGTGACCAAGCCCTTCGACCTCGTCGAGCTCACCGCCCGCATCGAGGCGCTGCTGCGCCGTGCCGCACCGGCCGCGACGGAGGCAGGATCGCTCGTGCACGGGCCGCTCGAGCTGGATGCTGCCCGCGCCCTCGCCTCCCTCGACGGCGCCCCGGTCTCGCTCACCGCGACCGAGCTGCGCCTGCTGCAGCTGCTGCTGGAGTCCCCCGGCCAGGTGTTCTCCCGGCCGCGGATCTACGAGGCGGTCTGGCAGGAGCCGTTCGTCGGCGATGACGCCGCCGTGAAGACGCACGTCTCCAACCTGCGGGCGAAGCTGCGCGAGGCCGCCCCGGCGCTGGACCCGATCGAGACGGTGTGGGGACTGGGGTACCGCCTGCGCGCTCTGCCGTCGGCGTGAGCGAACCGGTGCATACGGCCGGACGAGCGGCTTCACGCACTCCTGACCTCCCGCCGCCCGCACCACACACTTTCCTCACCTCTGGTCCGTAGCGTTCCTCTCGTCGGACGGACCATGGAGGAGGTGCGGACAGTGAGCGAGGACGTCCTGGTGACGCGCGACCTGACCAAGCGCTACGGTGCGCATGTCGCCGTGCGGTCGATGAGCATCCGCCTGCGGCGCGGACGGATCTACGGACTCATCGGCCGCAACGGCGCCGGAAAGACGAGCCTGATGCGGCTGGTCTCCGGGCTGAGCACGCCCACGTCGGGCAGCATCGAGCTGTTCGGCTCCGG
>CAZHSL010000856.1:0-1073 GCA_964535185.1 uncultured Corynebacterium sp. | reverse complement strand
GGCGCCTTCGCGATCGGCACCACCGAGTTCGCGAGCATGGGGCTGCTGCCGCAGATCGCCGACGACCTCGGCGTCTCGATCCCGCGCGCCGGCATGCTCATCACCCTGTACGCGCTCGGCGTGGTGATCGGCGCACCGCTGGTGACGATCGCGGCGGTGCGGATCCCGCGCGCCCGGCTGCTGGTGCTGCTGGTGGGGCTGATCGGCCTGGGGAACCTGCTCTCCGCGATCGCTCCCGACTACGGCACCCTGGCCACCTCGCGCCTGGTCGCGGGACTCCCCCACGGCGCCTACTTCGGCGTCGCCTCACTGGTCGCCTCGCGCCTGTCCCCGCCCGGCCGACGCGCACGGTCGGTGTCGCTGGTGATGCTGGGCCTGACCATCGCGACCATGCTCGGCGTCCCGGCCTCGACCGCGCTCGGCCAGAGCATCGGATGGCGCTCCGCCTACGTGATCGTGGTGGTGATCGCCGCTGCGACCACCCTGGCGATCTGGGGGCTGGTCCCCGAGCCGGAGGGGCACGGCTCCACCAATTCGATCCGCGGCGAGCTCGGTGCGCTGCGCCGCGGCCAGGTGTGGTTCGCGCTCGGCATCGGCTCGATCGGCTTCGGCGGCATGTTCGCCGTGTACAGCTACATCGGCGAGATCGTGCCCGGCGTGATGGGCCTCGGCGAGCGCGGGGTGCCGGTGGCGCTGTTCGTGTTCGGCCTCGGCATGACGCTGGGCAACATCCTCGCCGGGCGGCTCGCGGACCGCAGCATCTACGGCACGATCTTCCTGGGCCTGATCGGCATGGCCCTCACTCTCGCCGTGTTCGCCCTGGTGGCCCACAGCGCGATCGCCGGGATGGCGCTGCTGCTCGCGATCGCGATCACCTCCCAGCTGATGGGGCCCTCGCTGCAGCTGTTCCTGCTGGACGCCTCCCCCGACGCCCCGTCGCTGGCGGCCGCCCTGCACCACTCGGCGCTGAACATCGGCAACTCCCTGGGCGCGGCCCTCGGCGCGGCCGTGCTCGCGGCCGGCTGGGGCCTGCTCGCCCCGGCCTGGACCGGCGTGGTGCTGGCCGTGCTGGG
>CAZHSL010000855.1:0-1073 GCA_964535185.1 uncultured Corynebacterium sp. | reverse complement strand
GATGTTGTCGGCCATCATCGAGAGCCCGGCGGTGATCAGGTAAGGGCGGGAATGCGTGTCGCGCAGGGGGCCGAAGCGGCGCGGGGCCAGCACGTTCGTGGGACTCGACCTTCCTTCTCGCGGGGATGCCCACCGTATCCGGGGCGCGTACCGATCCCCACCGGCGACCGGGTGGAGAGACGCTCACACCGCGCTGCGCCGTGTCGGACCGACATAACTCCTAAGGTGGTCTGCCGCGGCCGTCCGTCTCCCGCCCCGCTTACAAGGTCAAGTCCCTGGAAGTGGTGTAGCGATCTACGGCGCCAGCAGCACCGCGAAGGCCTCCAGTGTCTCCTTGAGCGCGATCGAGGGCTCGAGCAGCCACTGGATCTGCAGGCCGTCGCTCGCGGCGACGATGAGCGCAGCCATCCGGGCGGGGTCCACGTCGGAGCGCACCAGCCCGGTCTCCTGGTCCTCGCGCAGCTTCTGCGCGAGGTTCCCGCGCACCCGTTCGAAGCGGGCGGTGAAGTACTCCTTGGCGGGCCCCGCCTCGACCTCGAGCGCGGTCGCCACCAGGGTCGAGTAGAGCTGGACCAGGCCCGGCACCTCGAGGTTCGACAGCGCCGCGTTCGCCATCACGTCCACCGAGCGCACGTCGGCCGGCTCCTCGGCGCGGTCGCGCCGGTGCTCGGCGTGCTCGTACACCGCCACCAGCAGCTCCTCGCGGGAGGAGAAGTAGTGCAGCAGCGCGCCGTGCGAGACCCCGATGGACTCGGCGATGCGGCGCAGGGAGGTGCCGTCGGCGCCGCGCTCGCGGAACACCTCGATGGCGCGGTCGAGGATCTCCTGCCGGCGGGCGATGCCCTTGGAGTAGGAGCCGGCGCGGCCGATGCTGCGCGGGGTGGGCGAGACGGGCTCGACCTCGGTGTCGTCAGCGCTCATGATCCTCACGGTACCAGCAAAACCTCCACCCGGTGGGATTGGTGCTACGCTGTGCCCACGCATCCCGCGTGATGCGACCCGCCCTGACGACGACGTACGAAAGCAGGTCACCCGTGGCATTGCCCCTCGCCTCCGTCCAGCTGTACACGCTG
>CAZHSL010000854.1:0-1075 GCA_964535185.1 uncultured Corynebacterium sp. | reverse complement strand
CTGCTGTTCGGCGTCGGCATCATCATGGCCGGCGGCTGCGCGACCGGCACCTACTACCGCGCCGGCGAGGGCCTCATCGGCTCCTGGGTGGCGCTGGTGTTCTACGCCCTGTTCGCCGCGGTCATGAAGTACGGCCCGCTCGGCGGGTTCACCGAGGCGGCCCGCGCCCGAACGGTCGGCGACGCGACCCTCCAGGAGACCCTCGGCGTGAGCGTCTGGGTGCCCACCGTCCTCTTCTCCGCCCTGGTCGCCATCCTCGTGGTGCGCCAGGTGCGCAAGAACGCCGCGCACACGCCCGTCCGGCTCCCGGCCCGCCGCAGCGGCCTGGGCCACTACCTCGCCGACATCCCCTGGAGCCCCTGGGTGGGCGGCGTGCTGCTGGGGATCCTCGCAATCCTCGCCTGGGTGCTGTCCACCGCGGCGGGCCGCAACGGCGGCCTGGGGATCACCACCCCCTCGGCCAAGATCGTCACCTTCCTGACCACGGGGGACGTGACCCTCGTGGACTGGTCCGTGATGCTCGTGCTCGGCATCCTCCTCGGCTCCTTCGTCGCCGCGAAGCTGACCGGCGAGTTCCGCTGGCGGGTGCCGGACGCCAGCACCATCCTGCGCAGCGCCGGGGGCGGCGTAGCGATGGGTGTGGGCGCCGCGCTCGCCGGCGGCTGCACCATCGGCAACTCCCTGGTGGAGACCAGCCTGTTCAGCTACCAGGGCTGGGTCTCCTTCGCCGCGATCATGGCCGGCACCTGGGGCGCCGCCTGGTTCTTCCTGGTGCGCCCGCAGAAGGCCGCCGCCGCGAACCGGCCGGCCCCCGCCCTCACCCCGGCCGCCTGACCCCTTCCACCGCTCGTCCCGTCCGACCGAGAGGACCTCTCATGCCTGCCTACACCCTCCAGACCAACGGCGCCGTGTGCCCGTTCCCGCTGATCGACGCGAAGAGCGCGATGCAGCAGCTGAACACCGGCGATGACCTGATCATCGGCTTCGACTGCACCCAGGCCACCGACTCCCTGCCGCAGTGGGCGGCCGAGGACGGCCACGAGGTGGTCGCCTTCGACCGCACCGGCGACGCCGG
>CAZHSL010000853.1:0-1076 GCA_964535185.1 uncultured Corynebacterium sp. | reverse complement strand
CATCACGTACAGCCCGCCGACGAAGAGACCGAACAGCAGGACGAACAGCACGAGCGAGAGGCCGAGGTTGTTGCCCTTCGAGGTCACGTTCTCGTCCTCGTGCACCTGTGCGCGGGGCGTGTCCGTGACGTGCTGGTTGCTCATGATCCCTCTTCTTCCGACGCCGGTTCGCTCGACACCGCACGACGGGTGCGGCCGACCGCCCCATCTTAGACCAGGGAGGCCGCCGCAGCGGACACCCCGCGGTGCCGGATCGCGGTGAGCAGGCTCTCGAACAGGGCCGCGCCCCGCTCCCCGTCGATCTCCGGGTGCCACTGGACGCCCAGGACGCTCGATCCGGAGGCGGCCTCGACCGCGAGCGGGAGGCCGCTCGCGTGGCGGGCCACGATGCGCAGCTGCCCGCTCACGGCGCGCACGCCCTGGTGGTGGAAGGCGGTGACCTCGGCGCTGGTACCGAGGGCGAGCGCGAGGTCGCTGGCGGCGTCGACCTCGGCCCGGACCGTGGTGGGCCGCAGGCCGGTGACGGGGTGCTGCGGGAGGTCCGCGGGCAGGTGTCGGTGCAGTGCACCGCCCTCGGCGATGACGATGATCTGCAGACCGCGGCAGATGCCCAGCACGGGCACGCCGGCCTCCCGTGCCGCGCGGTACAGCGCCGTCTCGAAGGCGTCCCGCTCCGGGTCCGGGGTCATGTCGGTGGCCAGGGCGTCCTCGCCCCAGGCGGCCGGGTCCAGGTCGGTGCCGCCGGTGAGGACGAGACCGTCCAGCTCGGCGACCTCCTCGACGCTCCACTCGTCCTGCGGGGCGATGACGACGGGGCGGGCGCCGGCCTCGCGCAGCGCGCGCACGTAGTGCTCGTTGACGGCCACGGCCTCGTGGCCGGCCCAGGCGCCGGACATCATGGTGCGGGTCCCCGCGGTCACGCCGATGAGCGGGCGACGAGTGCGCTGCGCCATGATGTTGTCCTTTCCGCAGTGGAGCGATGTGCCGGGCCGTCGGTCGACGACTGGACCCAGTCCATCGCAGCTGCGGTGCGGCGGGCGAGCTGTGTGGCGGAATGTGACGGCGCCGCACGACGG
>CAZHSL010000852.1:0-1078 GCA_964535185.1 uncultured Corynebacterium sp. | reverse complement strand
AGTACCCGATCGAGCTGATCGCCCGCCTCGGCGAGCTCGACCTGCTCACCGACGGGCTCGACGTGCCCGGCCGACGCACCCTCTCCCCGCTCGCGACGGGCCTGGTGAACATGGAGCTGTCCCGTCTCGACGGCAGCGTCGGCACCATGGTGGGCGTCCAGGGCGGCCTCGCCCTGCGCTCGATCATGCTGCTGGGCTCCGAGGAGCAGAAGCAGCGCTGGGCCGAACCGCTCGCGAGCGGCACCGAGCTCGCCGCCTTCGCGCTCACCGAGCCCGATCACGGCTCCGACTCCGTCTCCCTGGAGACCGTCGCCCGGCGCGACGGGGACAGCTGGGTGCTCTCGGGCGAGAAGCGCTGGATCGGCAACGGCGCCGGCTGCCACCTCTCCGTGGTCTGGGCGCGGGTGGACGACGACTCCCAGCCCGAGCTGCACGGGCAGGTCTCCGGCTTCCTCGTGGACCAGTCGCTGCCCGGCTACCGAGCCGAGGTGATCCGCGGCAAGGTCGCGCTGCGCGCCATCCACCAGGCCCACATCACCCTCACCGACGTGCGTATCCCGCTGGATCAGCGCCTGCCCGGCGCCCGGTCCTTCAAGGACACCTCGACGGTCCTGTTCGCCACCCGCGCGGGCGTGGCCTGGGGCGCCCTCGGCCACGCGACCGCCTGCTACGAGGCGGCCCTCGAGCACGCCCAGAAGCGGATCCAGTTCGGCCGGCCGCTGGCCAAGGCCCAGCACGTGCAGGTGCGGCTCAGCGACATGCTGCAGACCCTCACCTCGATGCAGCTGTACTGCCGCCGCCTCGCCGACCTCGAGGCGGCCGGGACCATCCGGCCCGAGCAGGCCTCGCTCGCCAAGGTGCACAACACCCGCGCCGCCCGCGAGATCGCCTCGAACGCCCGCGACCTGCTCGGCGGCTCCGGGATCCTGCTCGAGAACCGGGTGGTGCGCCACCGCAGCGACATCGAGGCCCTGCACACCTACGAGGGGACCGACACGATGCAGTCCCTGATCGTCGGCCGGTCGATCACCGGGACCAGCGCGTTCGCGTGAGCCGCAACGCGGATTGGCGAGCGGCG
>CAZHSL010000851.1:0-1079 GCA_964535185.1 uncultured Corynebacterium sp. | reverse complement strand
CATCCCGGGCAGAGGGTGAACGGCCTCCCGGGCGCGCCGGCCGCCGAGCCACTGCTCCGGCAGCTGCTCGTCCTCGCCCACCACCTGCTTCACCCAGGCCTGGGCGATGTGCCCGTCCCAGTGGTGGAACAGGCTCACGCTGCTGCCGCCGGCGAGCATCGCCGACAGCTCCTGCTGCCCCATCGCCTCGACGGAGAAGTCGAGGTGGACCGTCTGCCGCATCGGCACGGCGGGCACCAGGTCGAGCGTCAGATGGGTGACGATGCCGAGCGTGCCGAGCGCGAGCACCGCCCCGTCGAAGATCTCCGGATCCGCGTCACGGGAGAGCGCGAGCAGGTCGCCGCCGGCGGTGACCAGCTCGATCGCCCGCACCGTGGAGGCCAGGGAGCGGTGGGCGTCCCCCGAGCCGTGGGTGCCGGTGGCGCTCGCCCCGCCCACCGAGATGTGCGGGAGCGAGCCCATGCTCGGCAGGGCCAGGCCGCGCTCGGCGGCCGCAAGGGCGAGCTCCCCGTACCTGACCCCGGCCGCGACCCGCACGGTGCGCGCGGCGGCGTCGAATTCGAGCTCAGCCGGCATCCGGGTGAGGGTCACCAGCGGTCCGTCGCTCGCGGCGACCTCGGAGAACGAGTGCCGGGTGCCGAGCGCGCGCAGGCGCGAGCTGCGGCCCACGAGGGCTCGCAGCTCGGGGAGGCTGGTCGGGGCGTGCAGCGGCCCGGGCCCGTAGTCGACGGTGCCCGACCAGCTCAGGCCGGGCACCTGGAGGGCATGGCCCGAGGACGTCTGCTCGGAGGTCATCATCCGGCTCCTGTTCGTCGATGGCCCGGCGGAAGGTCGTCACCGCCCGGCGGAAGATCGTCACCGGCCCGGCAGGCGTGGGTCGTTGCGGAGTGGGGCGATGAGGGCCGGGCATCGCCCCACTCTGCTGCGCCTCACGGTCGGTGGGGTGCCCGCCCCACCCCGCTCTCACGGTCGGTGGGACGCCCGCCCCGCCGTGCCTCAGAAACCCTGGGCGAGGCGGTGGAACACCTGGTTGGTGCGCAGGTCCTGGGCGAAGGAGCGCACGGTGGTGGACTCGTCGA
>CAZHSL010000850.1:0-1080 GCA_964535185.1 uncultured Corynebacterium sp. | reverse complement strand
ACGGCTCGATCACCCGCGCGTCCCTCGAGGCGATCACCTCGGCGCTGAACCGCGCATACCGCGCCCGGCACTGAGAGGCCGGTCGCGGAGGCGTCACACGTAGGCTGACGTCATGAGCGGAGCCGTGCATGACCTCGTGCGTGAGGCCCTGCGCTCTGCGGGCGATCACACCCCGTGGGAGCAGGTCGAGATCGTCACCCACGGCTCGTCTTCGCTGGTCGCGCTGACCGCGGAGATCGCCGTGCGAGTGTCCCGGCATCGCGGCAACGCCGCGGAGCTGCTCCGCACCCAGCGACTGGTCGACGCGCTGCCGGAGCTGCCGTTCCGTGTCCCGGTCTCCGCGGGCGATGCGGTGCTGCACGATGGCGCCGTCGCGGTGCCGACCGTGCGCCTCGGAGGCACCGCGCACCCTCCGGGGCACGGCGATCCCGGTGTCCTGAGGGGACTGCTGGAGGAGATCCACGCGCTGGACATCGGTGCCGAGAATCCGGACCTCGCCGAGCGGAAGGCCTTCACCGGCGGTGGCCGGTGGCGCGAGGTGCTGCAAGAGGAGGTGCTGCCGCTGCTGCCCGCTCGGGTGGAGTCGGAGGCACGGCGTCGCATCGAGGCGCTCTGCGCGCTGCCCGAGGTGGGAACCTGCTTCTCGCACGGGGACCTCGCAGGGGAGAACGTCCGCTGGGATCGCGGGGAGATCGTGGCAGTCCTCGACTGGGACCTCGCCACCTACGAGGACCCCGCCGAGGACGTCGCCTCCCTCGCCTGGTGGCATGGATGGGACGTGCTCCCTCGGCTCACCGACGAGGCCACGGCCGCACGAGCCGCCGTCTACCGCGATGCGTTCCCGCTCCAGATGATCGCGTTCCAGATCGTCAGCGGGGGCGATGCCGCTGCGCTCGAGGCGACGATCGCACGGGTTCTCCCCGCCCTCAGCGGTTGAGCGCGCTCAGTCGCGCCGCGCCTCCTCGTGGGTGCTCTGCCCGGAAGGCTCCGCAGTCCCGGATCCCCACAGCTCCGCCTCGGTGAGCATCGGCATCTCGCCGGTGACCGTGTGGTGGGTCGGGGTGGGCAGGTCCCAGCCGG
>CAZHSL010000849.1:0-1091 GCA_964535185.1 uncultured Corynebacterium sp. | reverse complement strand
GACTGCGAGTGAGATCTGGGTTCCGGCCACGTTTGGGTCCTTGCTCTTGTCGTTCCTCCGCCGAGAGGGGCCTGCGTCGCACCTGGTCGTGGACTTCCGAAACCCTGGACCTCGAGTTGAGGTTCGGACTTCGGGGCGCCTCTTCCTCCCTCTGACGCTAGGGAGTGGTGCACCTGCACGCAAATACAAAGGGCGCGTGTCGGCGCCGGAGGGGGTGCCGGATCACCGCCAGGTGCCGGTGACGGGTGGACGGGCGGTTGGCGCTCGAGGGGTCAGCGGGTGACGGGGGCGACCGGGGAGGAGACGTCGATGACGGAGCCCGGCTGGTCCAGCAGCGCCTGGACCACCTCGGCCTTGAGCTCAGCGTCGCGGGCATCGCCCCAGACGACGGTCTTGGTGCCCCCGCCCTCGAGGGCGAGCTCGAGGGTGACGTCGCTGGCGCTGGAGGCCGAGACCTCCTGGACCGCGCCGCGCAGCGGATCGGGGATCTCCACGAGGACCTCGCTCATCGCCGCGGCCGCCGCGTCGGGGTCGGTCGCGCCGCTGGTGACCGAGAGCGGGACGAGGGTCTTGCCCTCCCCCGCGGCGGCAGGCAGCTCCTGCCCGTCCTCGCCGACGATCACCGAGGTGCCGTCGAGCTTCGTGAGCGTCGCGATCGGGGCGGTCTCCGTGATGCTCACCCGCACCCCGTCCGGCCAGACCCGCTCCACCTCGACCGAGTCGACGCCGGGCAGCTCGCCCACCTCCTCGGCGATGTCCCCCGTCGGCAGCAGCAGCACGCTGCCCTCGGCCCACGACTCCACCGCGGCGCGGATGTCGGCCTCCTGGACGTAGCCGGTGCCCGCGACGGTCACCTCGCGCACCTGGAGGGCAGGTAGGAAGATCGCGGTGACCAGCGCGGCGATCACCAGCACCGCCGTGACGGCGGTGCCGATAGCGATCGCCCGTCGGCGACGGCGCCAGGGACGGCCCGCCACGAGCGCGCGGAAGCGGCCGGCGGCCTGGACGACCCGGCCGCCCTCGGCCGTCTCCTCCGGGGCGTCGGCGGCGGGGCGCGGACGGCCGACGACGCGGGAGCGGGGCCGCGGGGC
>CAZHSL010000848.1:0-1092 GCA_964535185.1 uncultured Corynebacterium sp. | reverse complement strand
CGCTTCGACGCCGCCGTGCACGCCACCTACGACGAGCTGCTGCGCGAGAGCATCCACCCCCGCTGGTGACAGCGCCGGCGGCGGTGCCCCCGTCGGCCCCGCCGCCACGCCGCCACGCCGAGACCCGCCACCGACGCCGACCCTCCGCACCAGGAGCTGACATGACCCGCCCCAACATCGTGTTCATCATGAGCGACGACCACGCCGCCCATTCCATCTCCGCCTACGGCAGCCGGGTCAACACGACCCCGCACATGGACCGCCTCGCCGCCGAGGGCGCCCGGATGGACGCCGCCTACTGCACGAACTCCATCTGCACCCCCTCGCGCGCGTCGATCCTCACCGGCACCTACTCCCACATCAACCGCGCACCCTCGATCTACTCCGAGTTCGACTATCGGGTGCGCACCTTCCCCGAGGTGCTGCAGGGGTGCGGCTATCAGACGGCGCTGTACGGCAAGTGGCATCTGGGCCGTTCCGAGCGGGCCCTGCCCCGCGGCTTCGACGACTTCCGCATCTACCCGGACCAGGGCGCGTACTTCGACCCGGTGATGATCGGTCCCGACGGCGAGGAGACGATCCCCGGCTACGCGACGGACATCGTCACCCGCCAGAGCCTCGACTTCCTCGACGCGCGTGACCCCGAGCAGCCGTTCTGCCTGCTGGTCCACCACAAGGCGCCGCACCGCCCGTGGCTGCACCATCCCCGCTACGAGGGCCTGTACGAGGCCGGCACCATCCCCGAGCCGGAGACCATGTGGGACGAGCACGAGGGCCGGGCCCAGGTGGTGCGCGAGGTCGCGATGCAGCTGGACGACCTGCGCCCCACCGACTACAAGGAGGATCTCCCCGCCGAGCTCGAGGGCGACGACGAGGCCTCGCGCCGGGCGAGGTCGTCGTGGAAGTACCAGCGCTACATGCGCGACTACCTCCGCTGCGTGCAGGCGGTCGACGACTCGGTGGGCGAGATCCTCGACTACCTGGACCAGCACGATCTGGCGGAGAACACCCTCGTCGTCTACACCTCCGACCAGGGGTTCTTCCTCGGCGACCACGGCTGGTTCGACAAGCGGCTGATGCTGGACGAGTCCC
>CAZHSL010000847.1:0-1092 GCA_964535185.1 uncultured Corynebacterium sp. | reverse complement strand
AGCATGTAGATGGTCTGGCGCCCGTGGTCGACGCCCACGTTGATGCACACGTCGCGGCCCAGCGAGATGACGTTGAGCCGGTGGGCGTTCGCCCAGATCAGCACGCCGGCGATGAGCACGAGCGGGATCGCGTAGGGCAGGTACTCGGTGCTCGCGTTCTGCACCGAGCCGAACAGCCGAGCGGTGAGCACGTCGAACTCGCTGGGGCTGAGCAGGCGCTGCATGAAGGTGGAGACCGCGCCCATGCCGCCGCCGATGATGATGCCCACCAGCAGCATCACCTGGATGTTCGCGTACTTGCCGCGCAGCAGCCAGCCGTACAGCAGCACCGACAGCCCCACCATCGCCGCGACCTGCAGCAGGAACTGGCTCGTGCCCTGCAGGGCGACCACGCCCGCCACGCCGAACGCGTAGACCGCGCCGGTCTGGATGACGGTGTACAGCGACTCGAAGCCCATGATCGAGGGCGTGATGATGCGGTTGTTGGTGACGGTCATGAAGGTGATCGTCGCGACCGCCTGGCAGAACGCGACCACGGCCATGACCACCAGCGAGGTCGCGCGCATCTCGGCGATCAGCCAGAAGCCGCGCGAGCCCGGCGGCATCGGGTTGTCGATCGCGAGCAGGCCGGCGGCGAACCCGACGGCCAGCACGATCAGGAGGGCGAGCATCAGCCGGTAGCGGCGGCGCGCACGGGCGTCGGGGAAGGCCCCGGAGCTGCTGCGCGTGCGGCGGGGCGCGCCGATCACCTCGAGGTCCTCGACCAGGTCGGCGGGGGCGGTGCTGATGTCGGGGCTCACCGGCTCCTCGCCGACCGCCTCCAGGCGCCGGTCGGCGAGCGGGCTCGTGAGGACCTGCGCCTCGGCGGGGCGGCGGACCGCGGGCCGGGGGGCGGGGGTGCGCTCAGCCATGTCGACGCTGCCTCAGCAGGAGGGCGATGAACACGACCGCGCCGACGATCCCGAGGATCAGCGAGACCGGCACCTCGAAGGGCATGATGATGGTGCGCCCGATGAGGTCGCAGACGGTGACGATCGCGATGCCGAGCAGGCACACCCAGGGCAGGTTCGAGCGCAGGTCGTCGCCGCGGAT
>CAZHSL010000846.1:0-1093 GCA_964535185.1 uncultured Corynebacterium sp. | reverse complement strand
GAGATCCCCGCCCCCTGGCACGATCCGCGCGAGGACGGCGAGCTGCCCGACGCCTACATCGCCATGGGCCAGACCGCCGAGAACGTCGCCGAGCTGCGCGGCGTCGACCGGCAGGCCCAGGACGAGTACGCCGTGCGCTCCCAGAACCGGGCCGAGGCCGCGAAGGCGTCCGGATTCTTCGACCGCGACATCACCCCCGTCACCCTGCCCGACGGCACCGTGATCAGCCGTGACGACTCCCCGCGCGACGGCGTCACCCTCGAGGCCGTCAGCGCCCTGGACCCCGTCTTCCGCCCGGAGGGCACCGTCACCGCCGGCAACTGCTGCCCCCTGAACGACGGCGCCGCCGCGCTCGTGATCATGGAGGCGACCTACGCGAAGGAGCTCGGCATCACCCCGCTCGCCCGCGTGGTCGCCACCGGCGTCTCCGGCCTCAGCCCCGAGATCATGGGTCTCGGCCCGGTGGAGGCGACCCGCAGGGCGCTCGCCCTCGCCGACATGACCATCGAGGACATCGACCTGGTCGAGTTCAACGAGGCCTTCGCCGCGCAGGTGCTCCCCGCCGCCGAGGACCTCGGCATCGACCACGACAAGCTCAACGTCCACGGCGGAGCGATCGCGCTCGGCCACCCCTGGGGCTCCACCGGCGCCCGCATGACCACCACCCTGCTCAACGGCCTCGCCGAGCGCGACGGCCGCTTCGGCCTGGCCACCCTCTGCGTCGGCGGCGGGCAGGGCATGGCCCTGATCATCGAGAGGATCAAGTGATGACCATCAGCAACGACCCCGGGCAGATCTCCCTCGGCGGCACCGTCGATCCCGGCGGTGAGGAGCGCCGCGACTCCGTGGTCACGGACCGCGCCGTGGTCTCCCCGCCCGATGCCACCGCCGCCGCGCCGGCCGAGCTGCTCCCCACCGCCGCCGACCACCTCGCCCTGTTCCAGGACGTCGCCGGCGAGGACCTGCGCGCCTGGGCCGACGCCCGCTCGCTCGCCGACGAGGTGCTCCCGCAGATCAACGACTGGTGGGACCGCGGCGAGTACCCGATCGAGCTGATCGCCCGCCTCGGCGAGCTCGACCTGCTCACCGACGG
>CAZHSL010000845.1:0-1094 GCA_964535185.1 uncultured Corynebacterium sp. | reverse complement strand
ACTCCGCATCCCGAGTCCTGCGAAGCGGGAACCGGCAGTCAGTTCGCGGGCGAGGGCGATGCCCTGCAGATCGGCAACGTCTCGACAACCCCCGTCGAAGGAGTGACGCAGCGCGGGACCCGCATCGACAACGAAACCGGGGAGACCGAGGATCTCGGGATCCGGTGCGCCCTGCCCGGCACTCCCGAGTATGAGGAAGCACCGCCCGTGGTCATCACCGTCACGCGCGAGGACTTCGCACGACTCCCCGTCGAGCCGCTCGAGCCCCACGCCGGCCCCGCGGAGGGCTGGCTCCCGGTGAACATGGTCAACGTGCTCTACACCGAGCCCGAAAACCAGCTGCTCACCACGGAGCTGCTCGGCACGCCGGTCGCGATCAGGGCCACCCCGGTCTCCTACCACTGGGATCTCGGCGACGGGAACACGATCACCACCACCAACCCCGGCAAGCCGTACCCCTCCGAGATCGTCTCCGCGACCTACGCGCGCGAGGGCTGGTACGACGTCACGCTCACCACCACCTTCTCGGGACAGTTCTCCGTCGACGGCGGCGAGTGGCAGGACATCGACGGCACCATCGAGGTCACCTCCGATCCCGTCCCGATCTACTCCAAGTCCCTCGAATCACGACTCGTGAACGGCGATGTCCCCATCGACGAGGACGAGGACCCCTGGATCCCCGAACGCACCGCCGATACCGAAGGCCCCCAGGACCCCAACGCCCGTCATCGCGAGATCTGACCATCCACCGTCCCCACATCCCTGACCCACCAGGCGTTGCGCAGTCGGGACTGATGCATGCCGCATCGCCCCACTTCGTCACATCGTCGAGCGAGATCTGGGCGACCGAGGTGGAAGCCGGACGACGGTATTGTCTGTGTATACATGACCAGGCCCGATCACCCGCGCGACCGATCATGACCTCGCCAGAGAGTGCTCACGTGTATACACTCGAGTCATGCGTGCCAGTGATCGCGCCTATTCGACGCTCCGTGAGGAGATCGTCGACGGCATCCTCGAACCCGGCACCGTGCTGGGCGAGGTCGAGCAGTCCGCACGCCTGGGCATCTCCCGCACCCCGCTGCGCGAAGCCC
>CAZHSL010000844.1:0-1097 GCA_964535185.1 uncultured Corynebacterium sp. | reverse complement strand
AACCCCCATCAAGTACAGCCCAATCCGCCGCCACCGGCAGGGGATGTGCCGCTGCAACCCATTGGAGGCCCCGTGAACAACCTCGAAAAGGCACTCGAAGCGACGGTGGCACCCGACGCACGCCGGACCCGAGCAACACACCCCAAGGGGTTCGAGCCCGGCGTCACGTTCAACATCGACACCGGCCTCCCCAGCGAAGCGGTCATCGCGTCCCGGACAGAACTGGACGCCACCGACCACCGCGCCAAGATCATCGAACAGACCGGCCTCTCCATCCCCGACCACCTCGACGTGGCACTCGAACGGCTCACCTTCCAGTCCGACGCCGACGGCACCGCCCAACGCTGGTGGTACAAGTACAAGTTCGTCACCCGAGCGCACAACCCAGCCACCGACGTCGACCACGTCGCCACCCTGAAAACCCTCCGCAAGGACCGCACGCGGAAGAAGCCCACACTCACCGGCGAATCCGCGTTCAACATGGGCTGGAACGACTGGCAGGCAGCGAAAGCGGCAGGCGGCGGCACGGTTGCCCTACTCGAACGGTTCGACAACCAGATCACCCAAGCCGAACAGCGCATCCGAGAACTCCGCAAGATCGGCCGCGACCTCGGACAACTCGTCATCTACGGGATCGGCGACCTCGTCGAAGGGTGCAACATCTACCCGAACCAGCCGTTCGAGCTGGACCTCGACGGGCGCAGGCAGCAGGTCAACGTCGTCACCGACATGATCCTGCACGGCCTCGACCGCGTCGCGCCCATGTTCGAACGGGTCACCGTCGTCGCGGTCGGCGGAAACCACGGCGAGAACCGGATCAACGGTTACCGAACCAGCCGCTACGACAACGACGACGTGCTCGTGTTCGAGAACGCTGCCCGCGCCGTGTCACGCGACGCGAGGCTCGAACACGTGAACTTCGTGCTTGCGCAGGACGAGCCAGCGAAAACGATCGACGTGTGCGGGTGGATCTACGCGGCCACCCACGGGCAGGCGTTCGGCAAGGGCGCTGGCCGGCCTGAGCAGAAGGCGCACAACTGGTTCAAGGGGCAGGCCGCCGGACGACACCCCGCCGGGGACGCCGACGTTCTCGTGTC
>CAZHSL010000843.1:0-1099 GCA_964535185.1 uncultured Corynebacterium sp. | reverse complement strand
GCTACCCCTTCTTCGGCGAGCTGATCCTCGACGTGCTGCACCGCACCGAGAACGCCATGACCCAGGAGCACGCCTTCAAGGCCGTGGAGCTCGCGCTGGATGCGCAGCAGCAGGCGAAGGAGCTGACCGGCCGCACCGCCTGAGCCGCTCCCGGGGCCACACCCGGCCCGCACCACCACGACGAGCCCCCTGCTCCTCCACCGAGGCAGGGGGCTCGTCGATGCCCGCGCCCGGCCGCACGGCTCGCTCGACCGCGAAAGTTTCCTGCGCCGCGGAGCACCGTTGCGCCCCGGCCCCGGATCTCTTCGTGTCGGCCGTCCGTACACGTCAAACGCGTTCGGCGAGGGGCCTGGTGCGCGACCGCTTGACCTCCGGGAGTTCGAGAGGTTAACTTAACGACACCGACGCTAGTTTCCGAAACTTTTCTGCATGATGTCGGCCCGGACCCTGGAGGCAGCAATGATGCAACCCACCCGCCGCGCGACGCTCGCCGGCCTCGGCCTGACGATCCCCGCCCTCGCGACCCTCAGCGCCTGCGGCGGCGGCAAGCAGCCCGGAGGCGGCGGCTCGCCCTCGAGCCTGTCCGTCTGGGCGCTCACCGGCGCGAAGCAGGACACCTACCAGGCGTCCTTCGACGCCTGGAACGAGGACCACCCCGACGACACGTTCTCCGTGGAGTTCTTCGCCAACGACTCCTACAAGGAGAAGATCCGCACCGCGATCGGCTCCGGCAACGCCCCCACCCTGGTGTTCAACTGGGCCGGCGGCACCCTGGCGGACTACGTCGCCAACGAGTCCGTGGTGGACCTCAGCGGCAAGGTCGACGAGGTGCTCTCGCGCACGATCGAGTCAATCGGCAAGGTCGGCCAGGTCGACGGCGCCCAGTACGGGGTCCCGAACAACGACACCCAGCCGGTCATCCTCTACTACAGCACCGAGCTGTTCGAGCAGCACTCCCTCACCCCGCCCACCACGTGGGACGAGCTGATGACCGCGGTGGAGACCTTCTCCGCAGCGGGCATCACGCCGATCGCCCTGGCCGGGCAGAGCGTGTGGCCCGAGCTGATGTACATCCAGTACCTCACCGACCGCATCGGCG
>CAZHSL010000842.1:0-1099 GCA_964535185.1 uncultured Corynebacterium sp. | reverse complement strand
CACAGCGCGCGCTCCTGCCAGGTCAGCTCGGCCTCGTCGGAGTCCTGCCCGGCGATGTCGAGCAGGGACAGCTCTGCACGCGCGTCGTCGTCGACCCGGTTCTCGTCCATCGCCACCGCTCCTTCCACTGCTGCGTTGACCACCGATGCGTTGACCACCGAAGGCTCGTCGGGCCTAAAGTACACCGGTGTAGTTACGGTCCGTCAAGCGGCGTCGGCGCGTCGCCTTGCACATCACGCCCGTCACCCATGCCCATCGTGCCCGTCTCGACGCCTCGGGAGGCCCTCGTGTCCGCTGTCCCACCCCCTGCGCAGGCCGCTCCGGACGTGCCCCGGACGCCGCTTGCGGGCGTGACCGTGCTCCCCGTCACCGGTCTCGCGGAGATTCGCGAGGGCGATGACCTGGCTGTCCTGCTGGCCGAGGCGCTGGCCCCCCTGGCACCGCAGGACGGGGATGTGCTGTGCGTCTCCACCAAGATCGTCTCCAAGGCGCTGGGGCTGCGCGTCCCGGCCGAGCGGCGGGACCGGGCCGTCGCGGACCTCGCGGTGCGCACGGTCGCCCGCCGGCTGCACACCCGTGTGGTGACCTCCGTGGTGCAGATCCCCTCGGGGCCGGTGATGGCGGCGGGCGGCGTGGACTCCTCCAACGCCCCGCAGGGCCCGCTGCTGCTGCCCGAGGACCCCGATGCGTGCGCGCGTGAGCTGCGGACGGCGCTGAGCGCCGCGCTGGGCGTGGACCTCGGGGTGCTGCTGACCGACACCTCATCGCGCGTCTGGCGGGTCGGGGTGGGCGACATCGCCCTCGGTGCCGCCGGCGTCGCCGCCCTGCAGGACCTGCGCGGCGGTGCGGACGCCGACGGCCGCCCGCTGACCGTCACGGTGCGCAACCTGGCCGACGAGCTGGCCTCCGCCGCGGACCTCGTCAAGGGCAAGTCCAGCGGGGTGCCCGCCGCGCTGGTGCGCGGGGTGCCCGGCGCCACCGCGCAGGACGTCCCGGCCCGCGCGCTCTCGCGCACCGGGGAGGACGACTGGTTCCGGCGCCCCAGCCTCGAGTCCGTGTGGGTCGCCCTCGGGCTGACCCCCGAGCAGGAGCCGATCGC
>CAZHSL010000841.1:0-1108 GCA_964535185.1 uncultured Corynebacterium sp. | reverse complement strand
GCGTCTACGACACCAGCAGTTGCGAGGCCGTCGCACCGAACTCGCCCATGGACCTACCCACGCTGACCAACGGCGGCACGGGAAGTTACGACGTCTGTTTCGACGTGCCAGCCGACGCCCTTGACGATCCCCAGATCTATGTCGAGGAGTCCCTCTCCTTCAGTGACACGCGCGTCACCTGGGGTATGCACAAGGCCGCTGCAGCGGACCTAGC
This sequence comes from uncultured Corynebacterium sp., assembly GCA_964535185.1. Classification (GTDB taxonomy): domain Bacteria; phylum Actinomycetota; class Actinomycetes; order Actinomycetales; family Dermabacteraceae; genus Brachybacterium. The sequence continues at coordinate 894 of CAZHSL010000841.1, read as the reverse complement.
CGCAGCGGCAGACAAGGCTCAGGGAGAGAGGCCGTCCGCCCAGCCTCCGGCGGATGCGCTGGAGGTAGGTGACACCGCGGACGTCGGTGAGTATGCCGTCACGGTCACTAACGTCCAGCTGAACGCCAACGACGCACTGAAATCAGCCAACACCTTCAACGAAGACCCCACCGGCCAGTATGTCCTGGTCAGCCTCGACGTCACCTACAACGGCGACGAGGAGGGCGACGCCTGGCTTGATCTGTCGGTCGAACTGGCGGGGTCTGACGCGAGAATCTATGACTCGAGCTCGTGCATGGCTGTGACGCCCCACCCCGTGATGGATGTGCCGACGTTGACCACCGGTGGCCAGGGCTCCTTTGACATGTGCTTCGACATCCCAGAGGACGCCCTCGATAACCCGGTGATCTTCGTGGAGGAGTTGCTGTCCTTCGACGATGCGCGGGCAGCCTGGAAGACGACGTCCTAGGCGAGCCCGCGCGAAGGTGATCGTGTTGTCCGCGCACAGTCCCGGAGACCGCCGCATCGAGCTCTGCATGGGCCCCTCCGCTACGCGTCAGCGACGGTCACTGTCCTGATCCATCCTCAGCGCAGTTCGGCGCTTCCGCCACGGGTCGACCACCAGGTCCTTGAGACCATCCGCAGCCAGCAGGATCCCTAGGACCAACCAGACCCACCAGGGGCCCGGGAGAAAGTCCAGCACGGCAGCAGACAGGAAGAACACTGCGAGGATCAGCTCGATCACGTTCAGCACGCGCATGGTCCGTTGCTGCAGCGGGGTCTGTGTCTGGGAGTCCCGCATCTCCCGGAAGGCGCTGCGGGCCAGGGCCCACCGTCCCCCGGGCGGGGCGACCGGCTCCCCGGCCAGGGCCGGGTCATCGTCCCCGGGAGCCT
>CAZHSL010000840.1:0-1109 GCA_964535185.1 uncultured Corynebacterium sp. | reverse complement strand
TCCTCGAGCGCCATCAGGAACACCGAGGAGACGATCTTCGCGCCCGGCTTGGTCTTGATGATCTCGAAGGAGGGGCGGATGGTGTGCGCGGTGGAATGGGCCGCGCCGGAGACCATCCCGTCGGCCTCGCCCATCTGCACCATCATGGTGCCGAAGTAGGAGACGTCCTGGACCTTCTCCCGGGCCTGCTCGAGGGTGACGCCCTTCTTCGCCCGCAGGCGGGCGTACTCGGCGGCGTAGCGCTCGACGTGCTCCCGGTCGTGGGGGGAGACGATGCGGGCCTCGGAGATGTCGTGCCCCAGCTGGGCGGCCCTGGCCCGGATGCTGTTCTCGTCGCCCAGCAGGATCAGCTCGGCGACGCCGCGGGCGAGGATCGCCTCGGCGGCCGCGATGATCCGCGGCTCATCGCCCTCGGGCAGCACGATCCGCTTCTTCTCGCCGCGGGCGCGGGCCAGCAGCTCGAACTCGAACATCATCGGCGTGACGACCTCGCTGCGGCTCACCTCGAGGGAGGCCAGCAGGTCCTGGATCGGCAGGTGCTCGGCGACGGCGCGGCGGGCGGCGTCCATCTTCTGGGGGCTCGCGACGTCCAGCCGCCCCCGCGACCTCGACACCCTCACCGCGGTGTCGAAGGTGGACAGGTCGGTGGTGAGGATCGGCAGATCCTGCTGCACGCCGGAGATCAGGCGGCCCACCTCCTCGGGGACGTCGTAGCCGCCGGTCAGCACGATCGAGGACAGCGCGGGGAAGGTGCCGGACTGCTGCGCCATCACCAGCCCCGGCAGCAGGTCGTACCGGTCGCCGGGGGCGATCACGGTGCAGTTCTCGGTGAGGCGGCTGAGCACGTTGGGCAGGCTCATCGCCGCGATCACGGTGCCGACCGCGACGCGGTCCAGCCATTCGGGGTTGCCCTGCAGCAGCGTGCCGTCGACGGCGTCCTTGAGCTCCTGCACGGTGGGAGCCAGGATGACGGGGTTCTCGGGGATCGCCGCGACCAGCGCTCCGGGCACCTTCTGCTCCACGGCGGTGCGGATCGCCTCGAGCGACCCCGGCTCGGCACGGTTGACCACCACGGCGAGGGGCAGGGCGTGATGGCCGCCGAACTCGCC
>CAZHSL010000839.1:0-1116 GCA_964535185.1 uncultured Corynebacterium sp. | reverse complement strand
GCGCCACCGGCGCGTCCACCGAGGTGCTCCTGCTGGACCCCACCGCCTCCACCCCGGACGGCGGCTTCCCGGCCCGCACCTTCGAGGGCACCCCGCTCGCGCTCGCCGGGGACGTCATCGTGCTGCGCAGCTGCGCCGATGGGTTCTGCCGGCTCTCCGGCTACGACCTCACCGCCCCCGAGGAGCCGGCCTGGGTGGTCAGCGCCCCCTCCGAGACCCGGGGACCGGACCCCGCAGGCCCCGAGATCCCGGCGCGCCGCGACACGGCGCCCGGCCTGCTCGACGCGCTGCGCACGACCGGGGTCATGCCCGCCGTCCCGCTGAGCTTCGACCCCGCCCAGGGCTGGGTCCAGCTGGACCCGACCACCGGGTTCCCCGTGGGCCGCATCCTGGCCGGTCCCGACGAGGAGTGCCGCATCGCGGCCACCGGGGAGCCGGTGGTCGGGACGGACCCGCTCCGGTCCGCGCCCCGCGTGCTCACCGTCTGCTCCGCCGAGGACGGCTCGATGACCGCCACCGCCTTCCGCGACGGAGCGCAGCTGTGGGAGTCGGCGCCGTCGCCCGCGGGCAGCTGGTCGGTGCGGCTGGACGGCGGGCGCGTCCTCGCCTCCGGCACCGAGGAGGGTGCGGAGGCGCCGGGCGAGATCGTCGCGAGCGAGCAGCGGGCGGACTGGACGGCCCCGGGCGGTGAGGGCGTCGCGCAGGTGGCGGCCTTCACCGCACGGATCGGCATCGACGGCGAGGCGATGGTCGTGACCAACGAGAGCGGGCAGCTGCTCGCCTACGAGCTCGCCGACGGGGCCAACACCTGGACTCTCCCGCTCTCCTCGCCGGACGCGCAGGTGCGCGGCACCCTCGAGGCGGGCACCGTCGTGGTGCTCGACGAGGTCGAGCGGGAGCGTCCGCTCGCACCGCGCAGCACGCGGCGGCTGCGGGTCATCGACGCGCGCAGCGGGGAGGTGCGCGTCGAGGCGCGCGTCGCCGGGGAGGTCGGCGCCGTGCACGCCGTGGGCGGCGGCAGGGCCCTGGTCACCGTGGACGGGCAGACCCTCCTGCTGGGGGCGTGACGCCCCCGGACAGCAGCGCGCCCCGGCCCTCGTGGGAGGCCGGGGCGCG
>CAZHSL010000838.1:0-1118 GCA_964535185.1 uncultured Corynebacterium sp. | reverse complement strand
CGCCGCCGCTGCCCGCAAGGCGGGTGATCAGGCCGGTGCCGGCGCCGGCGAGCAGCACCGAGAGCATGATCAGAGCGGCCAGCGTCGCCATCACGGCGCGCTCCTCGCGCAGCTTCCCTCTCGCCAGCTTCCACAGCACGGCTCCACGCCCCTTCGCCGGACGCGGCCCGGTGCCGTGTCGCTGCCGTCACCGTAGGTCCGAAGGAACGCGATGACGAGGGATCATGTCGATTTGGAGAAGGTGTGAGGGCGTCCCCCGCCGACTGCGGGGGACGGCCGCAGAGGCCGCCCGGGGGACGTCCCGAGGAGCTCCGGCGTCACGCCCTGCCGAGGCCGAGATGCTCGCGCAGCTCCTCGAGCGAGGTGATCCGCTGGGCGTCACCGGCGTCGAGCGGGACCCCGTCCGTCTCCAGCAGCACGCCGGGCACGCCGGCCGCGGCGGCGGCCCTCACGTCGGCCGGACGGTCACCGACGGCGACGCAGCCCTCGGCGGCGAGACCGTGCCGTGCGAGCAGGGCGCGCACCATCGTGGGGTCCGGCTTGCGGGCGAAGCCGTCGGGGGCGCAGACCATGTCGTCGACCCGGAGACCGAGCGAGTCCAGCAGGGCGGTGGCGCTGTCGCGGTCGCGATGGGTGGCCACCAGGTTCAGTCCGCCGTGCTCGGACACGGCGGCGAGCAGTTCGCGGGCGCCGGGCATCGCCGGGGGCGGGGTCTCCTGCCAGTGCTGCTTGGTCTGCTCGTACGCGGCGCGCAGGCGCTGCTCGGGCAGCTGGTGCCGAGCGGCCAGGGTGCTGATCGCGTGGGAGCTCGAGACGCGGGTCAGCTGAGCCACCTCGTGCAGCAGCTCGTCGCCGGGCTGCGGATCGAGCACCGCCGCGAGGGCGCGGTCCACGTCGGGGTAGGTGTCCACCAGGGTGCCGCCGAGGTCCCAGATCAGTGCCTGCATGTCCGCCATTGTGACAGCGGGCCCGAGGATTCGTCACCGTGGCCGGCGCGGTGTTGACTGGCCCCGTGGCACTGATGGACCAGCTCGTGGAGCTCTCCGCGCTGACGCTGGCGCTGCTGATCGGGGCCGCCTTCCTCGCCGGCTGGGTGGATGCGGTGGTGGGCGGCGGTG
>CAZHSL010000837.1:0-1119 GCA_964535185.1 uncultured Corynebacterium sp. | reverse complement strand
GAGCGCACGTCGGCCAGCAGCACGACGGGGCACTGCCAGATGGTGCGGTCGAGCCCCGCGGCGGTGAGCTCGGCGCGGGCGATCGCGTCGGCCTGGCGCAGGATGTCCAGGCGCTCCTTCGTGACCTCGCCGATGATGCGGATGCCGAGACCCGGCCCGGGGAAGGGCTGGCGCCAGACGATGTCGTCGGGCAGTCCCAGCTCCGAGCCGACGGCGCGGACCTCGTCCTTGAACAGGGCGCGCAGCGGCTCGACGAGCTCGAAGGAGAGATCCTCGGGCAGGCCCCCCACGTTGTGGTGGCTCTTGATGTTCGCCGCGCCCTCGCCGCCGCCGGACTCGACGACGTCCGGGTACAGGGTGCCCTGGACCAGGAACGCCTTCGCCGCAGAGGACGCCGTGTGCGCCTCCTCCCCCGTCCCCTCGACGACGCCCTGCTCGCGCAGGATGTCGGCCTGGGCCTGCTCGAAGGTGCGGATGAACTCGTGGCCGATGATCTTGCGCTTGGTCTCCGGGTCGGTGACCCCGGCGAGCGCGGCGAGGAACTGCTGCTCGGCGTCGACCATGACCAGCTTCGCACCGCCGGTGGATTCGCCGAAGGCCTTCTCGATCTGTGCCGACTCGTCCTGGCGCATGAGGCCGTGGTTCACGTACACGCAGGTGAGGCGGTCGCCGATGGCGCGCTGCACGAGGGCGGCGGCCACGGCGGAGTCCACGCCGCCGGAGAGGCCGCAGATCGCGGAGCCCTCGCCGATCTGGGCACGGATCCGCTCGACCTGCTCCTCGATGACGTTGCCCGTGGTCCAGGCCGGTTCGATGCCCGCGCCGCGGTGGAGGAAGTTCTCCAGCACCTCCTGGCCGCGGTCGGAGTGGCCGACCTCGGGGTGCCACTGCACGCCGTAGAGGCGCTTGTCGGTGTTCTCGAACGCGGCGACCGGGCTGCCGGAGGAGGTGGCGACGACCTCGAAGCCCGCAGGCGCCGCGGTCACGGAGTCGCCGTGGCTCATCCACACGTTCTGGTCGAGGTCCTGGCCGGCGAGCAGCTGCGAGGAGCCCTCGATGCTCTCCAGGCGGGTCGCGCCGTACTCGCGCACGCCCGTCGGCGCGACGGTGCCGTCCAGC
>CAZHSL010000836.1:0-1121 GCA_964535185.1 uncultured Corynebacterium sp. | reverse complement strand
TGGACGGACTCACCGACGCGGTCTTCACCGAGATCAAGACCCGCACCCAGCAGACGGACCTGTCGGTGCCGGTGCGCCACGGCGACTGGTGGTACTACACCCGCACCGTGGAGGGCCAGCAGTACCCCATCCATGCGCGCATCGCCCTGGCCGACAGCCCGGACCGTCCGCAACTGAGCCCCCAGGGGGCGCCGGCCCACGAGCAGGTCATGCTCGACGGCAACGCCGAGGCCGCCGGTCAGTCCTTCCTCTCCTACGGTGCCTTCGAGGTGAGCCACGACGGCAGGCAGCTCGCCTACTCGGTGGACACCACCGGCGATGAGCGGTTCACCGTCCGACTCAAGGACCTGGCCACCGGAGAGGTGAGCGAGCCGGGGATCGACGGTGCCGGCTACGGTCTGGCCTGGTCTGCCGACGGCCGGTACCTCTTCTACACCCGCGTCGACGAGGCGTGGCGGCCCTACCAGGTGTGGCGCCACGCGCTGAGAACAGACTCCGCCGCAGCATCCGAGGAGGACGCGCTGGTCTTCCAGGAGGACGACGAACGGTACTGGATGGGTCTGGACACCTCCCGGGACGAGACCCACATCCTCATCGGACTGGGCACCAAGAACACCACCGAGTACCGGATCCTGCCCACCGCCGACCCGCTGGGCGAATTCCGCACCGTGGCCCCTCGGCAGGAGGGTGTGGAGTATGCCGTGGAGGTCGCCGGGGACACCCTATGGATCGTCCACAACCGGAACCACCGGGACGGCGAACTGGCCTGCGCCCCGCTCGAGGCGACCTCGACGGAGCACTGGCGGACCGTCATACCCGGCCAGGACGGTCAACGGGTCGTTGGTGTGGACGCCTTCGCGAGCCACCTGGCGGTCTCGTTGCGCAGCAACGGCCTGACCCAGGTGCGCGTGCTGCCCCTGGACCCGACCAGCCCGACCGGCGTGGGCCAGGGCTACCAGGTGCCGGTCGATGAGGTCGTCTACAGCATCGACGTCGGCCACAACCCCGCACCGGATGCGACCAGCGTGCAGGTCATCACCGAGTCACTGGTCACGCCACGGTCGGTCTACGACGTCGAGGTGACCACCGGTGAGCTGACCCTGCTGAAGCGCCAGCCCGTG
>CAZHSL010000835.1:0-1125 GCA_964535185.1 uncultured Corynebacterium sp. | reverse complement strand
CCTCTTCCGCGAGTGCTCCCACTTCTGCGAGATGGTCAACTCCGGCGACCACGGCGCGACCCTGCTCCACATCGCGGTGCAGACCGCGATCGCGAAGAAGGGCGTCTCGGTGCTGGTGCTCCCGGGCGACGTCGCCGACCAGGAGACGGACGGCCCCCTGACCCGGGACCTCGCCACCGATCTCGGGCGCATCCAGCCCGCCGCCGAGCCCGTCGGCCGCCTGGCCGAGCTGATCGACGAGGCGGACACGGTCACCCTGTTCACCGGTGCCGGGGTGCGTGATGCCCGCGAGGAGGTGCTCGAGCTCGCCGAGCGGATCAAATCCCCGATCGGCCACGCCTTCGGCGGCAAGGAGTTCATGCAGTACGACAACCCCTTCGATGTGGGGATGAGCGGTCTGCTGGGCTACGGCGCCTGCTACGAGGCGATGCACGAGGCGGATCTGGTGATCCTGCTGGGCACCGACTTCCCCTACAGCGAGTTCCTGCCCGGCCCGGGCGGCAAGAACCCGCCGAAGGTCGTGCAGGTCGACGCCGAGGCCTCCCGGCTGGGCCGGCGCGTGCCGCTGGACCTCGCCCTCCACGGCGACGTGGGCCTCACCCTGCAGGCCGTGATGCCGCTGCTGACCCGTGAGAAGAGCGCCCGCTTCCTGCACCGGCAGCTGAAGGCCCACCACAAGGCGCTCAGCGGCGTGGTCTCCGCGTACACCAAGAACGTGGAGCGGATGAAGCCGATCCACCCCGAGTTCGTCGCCGCCACCCTCGACGAGCTCGCCGACGAGGACGCCGTGTTCACCGTGGACACCGGCATGTGCAACGTCTGGGGCGCCCGCTACATCACCCCCAACGGGAAGCGCCGCCTGTTCGGCTCCTGGCACCACGGCAGCATGGCCAACGCCCTCCCGCAGGCGATCGGCGCCTCGATGGCGTTCCCCGACCGGCAGGTGATCTCCATGAGCGGCGACGGCGGCCTGGGCATGCTGATGGGGGAGCTGCTCACCGTGAAGCTGCACGACCTGAACACCAAGATCCTCGTGTTCAACAACTCCAGCCTCGGCATGGTCAAGCTCGAGATGCTGGTGGAGGGCCTGCCCGATCACGGCACCGACCACGAGGACGTCGACTA
>CAZHSL010000834.1:0-1125 GCA_964535185.1 uncultured Corynebacterium sp. | reverse complement strand
CGGTGATGCCGCAGCTGGTCGCGGTGAACCCGAACATCACCACGATGCTGATCGGTGAGCGCGCTGCGGATCTGATCCGGGGCGCGCAGGAGGGCTGAGCCCCAGGCGCGCCTCGAGCCTCGCCCCGCAGCCGGGACGAGCACGGCCCCGCACCGGATGGTGCGGGGCCGTGCGCCGTCGTGCGGGCTCAGCGGGTCGCGTCGATCAGGAGCTTGCCGCTGGCCTTCCCGTCCTTGCTGATCCCGAGGGCGGTGGCCGCCTCGGCGAGCGGGAGGGTCCGGTCGATGTCCACCGTGAGGATGCCGGCGGCGGCCTTCTCGAGCAGGGCGCGCAGGCGCGGCCCGTCGGGGCGCACCCACACCCAGCGCCCACCGGCCTCCTCGACGGAGGGGTCGGCGATCGAGACGTGGCGCCCGTCGGCGGCCAGCACGGCGAGGGTCTGCTCGCGCACCCCGCCCGCGAAGTCCGCGACCGCGCTGACGCCGTCGGGAGCGAGCTCGCGCACGCGCTCGACCAGGCCGTCGCCGTAGGTGAGCGGCGAGACGCCGATGGCCTGCAGCTTCTCGTGGTGGCGCGGGGAGGAGGTGCCGATGACGGTCGCGCCGCGCTCGCGCGCGAGCTGCGCGGCGAGGTACCCCACCCCACCGGAGGCGCCGTGGATCAGCAGGGTGTCCTCGCCGGTCAACTCCAGCGTCTCGAGGCTGCGCAGCGCGGTCAGGCCGGTCAGGGGCAGTCCCGCAGCGGCGTCGAACCCGACGTCGTCGGGGATCGCGGCGACCGAGACGGCCGGCAGCGCGACATACTCGGCGAAGGTGCCGCCGTGGACGACGTCCTTGCGGCCGTAGGAGGCGACCCGGTCACCGGGTGCGAACTCCGGGGTGTCGGGGCCGACGGATTCGACCACCCCGGCCACGTCCCAGCCGGGGATCGCGGGGAAGACGGCGTCGAGCAGGGCGTCGAGCCCGCCGGACATCACCTTCCAGTCGACGGGATTCACCGACGCCCGCTCCACCCGGACCAGGACGGTCCCGGGGCCGACCTTCGGCATCGGGACGTCGCTGAGAGCGAGGGTGGAGGGGTCGCCGTACTGGGAATAGGTCATGGCACGCATGCGGGGGCAACGCG
>CAZHSL010000833.1:0-1128 GCA_964535185.1 uncultured Corynebacterium sp. | reverse complement strand
CGCAGCCGCCCCGCGACCGGGCCCGACGGGCAGCACGCCGAGCTGATCGATGCGGTGCTGGTGGCGCGGCGCCGTTAGAGAGGGGACACTCATCGCAGGAGCCGCAGGCTCCGCGCCGCGCACCGCCGGCGCCCACTGCGACCGGAAGGCGATCGTTCCGTGGAACCCCTCGACGAGGTCGACGATGCAGGTCCTCGCCGGCTCGGCGCGGTCGCGTGGCGGATCGCGCTCGCCCTGCTGCCGCTCGGTGCGGGGCTCATCGCCGCGACGTCCCTGCTCTCCGGCGCGCAGGATCTCTCGGACCCACGCACACTCACGCTGCGGATCACCGCCGGGATCTTCCTCAGCACCCTGACGCTCGGCACGCTCTGGGTACTGGTGCGCATCGCCGACCGGGCACGGATGCCTGCGGCAGGCGTGACCGGCCTGCGTGCGGGGTGGCGGCTCGCCGTCTGGGGCGCGCTGCTGTGGAGCGTGCCCGCCGCGGCGGCGTTCGGGGTGCTGGGTCTGCTCGGGATGCCGCTCGAGGTCACCGTGACGGGCCCGGAGCTGCTCCGGACGGTGCTGCTGCTCCTGCTGGCGGTGCTGCTCACCGAGGCGCTGCCCGAGGAGGCGGTGTTCCGCGGCTACGTGATGCACGCCCTGGGCGGCGTGACCCGGGGGTGGGGACTGATCGCGGTGCAGGCGCTGCTGTTCACCGCCTTCGCCGGGCTGCTGCGGCAGAGCTGGGACCCGCTGGATCTGTCGCTGTTCCTCACGATGGGGATCGGGTTCGGCTGGCTGCGCCAGGTCACCGGATCGGTGTGGATGTCGCTCGGTGTGCACGCCGCATTCCAGACGGGCGCGCAGCTGGTCCTCACCCATGACGCGGTCATGATCGCCGCCGATGCCGGCACCGCCATGCTCGCCCTGGGCGCCGTCCCCTTCACCGTCGCGGCGGCGGTGACCGCCGCGTTCGGGGTGCCCGGTGCGGTGCGCGCGGGGGCCCCTGCACCCCGGGGGCGGTCGTCCCCGGCACGCTGACACCCGCGCTGGGCACCCGACTGCCCGCGTTCAGCCCTGCCCGGCCCTCGCCTGCGCGTACCACTCGAACGCGGCCTGCGGGTCGTCCGCGGTGGTGCCGTCCAC
>CAZHSL010000832.1:0-1130 GCA_964535185.1 uncultured Corynebacterium sp. | reverse complement strand
GTGCTCGGCGGGATCGACGCCGCCGGGATCGACGAGCAGCTCGCCTCCGACGACACCCAGTCCGGCCGCAAGCACGCGCTGACCGCCCGGGCCGCACTGCCCACGGAGGCCTCCAAGGCGAAGGCGTGGCGCCGCACCGTCGAGAAGGACACGCTGGCCAACGAGTCGATCACCGCCGTGATCCAGGGCTTCCGCCGCGTCACCGACGAGACGCTGCTGGCCCCGTACCGCCAGCGCTACTTCGACATGATCTCCCGGGTGTGGGCGGAGCGCTCGAACGAGATCGCGACCCGCATCGTCGGCGGCTACTTCCCCCACTCCTACGGCGGCCGGGGCGTGCTCGACGCCGCCGACCAGTGGCTGGCCGAAGCCGAGGAGGCCCCCTTCGGCCTGCGCCGCATCGTCATCGAGGGCCGGGACACCGTGGCCCGGCAGGAGAGGGTCCGCGCCGCGGACCTCGCCTGAGCCGGGCGGGCGAGGTGGGACGGTGACCCACCTCGCCCAGTGCCGCCCCAGACACCGCCCGCCTCGGGAGCTATCGTCGAAAGCATGTTGGACGACCCCCTGGACCCGGGCGAGCTGCTGACCGCCCCCACCGCCGACGACGCGCTGACGCTGATGGACCAGCTGGTGCACTGGCTGCTCACCAGCGGCGTCAAGATCGTGGTCATCATGCTGGCCGCCACGCTGCTCAGCGTCGCGGCCGGCTGGTTCCTGCGCCGCTTCTTCCGCACGATGGTGCAGTCCGGGGCGAAGATCTCGACCGTCACCGGCACCGTCATCCGCCGCGACCCGAAGTCGCAGCGGGCCGCCCAGGCCCGTCGCGAGCAGCGGGCCAGCACGCTCTCCAACGTCGCGAGGAACATCGCGCACGTGCTGATCTGGGCGATCGCCGCGATGATGATCCTCTCCGAGATCGGGGTGAACATCGCCCCCGTGATCGCGAGCCTCGGCGTGGTCGGGCTGGCGGCCGGCATCGGCGCGCAGACCATCATCAAGGACGTCGTCGCCGGTGTCGTGATGCTCTTCGAGGACATCGTCGCCGTGGGCGACTGGGTGGACCTCGAGTACGCCGAGGGCACCGTCGAGTCGATCAACCTGCGCGCCACCCAGGTGCGCGGCATCGACGG
>CAZHSL010000831.1:0-1141 GCA_964535185.1 uncultured Corynebacterium sp. | reverse complement strand
ACCAGGAGCCAGCCGAACGTGCGCGCCCCGCTGGCGGTGCGCCACAGCACGACGCCCAGGAGCCCGACGAGCACGTGGACGACGTTGTGCGCCGGGTTGATGGCAAAGCCGAGCAGCGTCTGGCTGTGGTCGTGCTCGGTCCAGCCCTCGAACCCGGTGATGAAGAACCCGACGATCCCGATGACGAGGAAGACCGCACCGACGAGGAGCGCCAGCCACTGGTGCGGGCCGCGCGTCACGGTGGTGCTCCTGGTGGGCTGGGACATGACTCCTCCTGAGGTGGGCCCGTAACCGACCGTGTCTCCAGGGTGAGGCCTGTCACAGCAGCGCGCATCCCGGCCCGCCCGGATGTTGGCGGTAGCATGGCGGCGATCTGCTCGTCCTTTAACGACCCGTCCCGTGAGGCGGGGAAGGAGCCCGCCAGATGACCACCGGCCCTGCGGTGCCCGAAACCGGCGCCGTCCATGTCCTCGGCCCCCCGGAGATCTCCCGGGCACTGACCCGCATCTCCCACGAGATTCTCGAGCGCACCGACCCTGCAGAGACGCTCGTCCTGCTCGGGATCCCCACCCGCGGCGCGCCGCTCGCCCAGCGGCTGCACGAACGCGTCCACGCCGCCGGCGGGACCGCGGAGCTCGGCACGCTGGACACCACGATGTACCGCGACGACCTGCGCTCCCAGCCCACCCGCACGCTGCTGCGCACCGAGCTGCCCCCGGGCGGGGTCGACGGCGCCACCGTGGTGCTGGTCGACGACGTCCTGTACTCCGGGCGCACCATCCGGGCCGCCCTCGACGCGCTGTCCGACCTCGGGCGCCCCGCTCGCGTCCAGCTTGCGGTGCTGGTGGACCGCGGGCACCGGGAGCTGCCCATCCGGGCCGACTACGTCGGCAAGAACCTGCCCACCTCCCGCCACGAGCGCGTCTCGGTGACCCTGGCGGAGATCGACGGCGAGGACGCCGTGACCATCGTCAAGCCGGAGGTGGGGCAGTGAGGCACCTGCTGTCCACCGCCGACCTCGACCGCAGCGCAGCCGTGGCCCTCCTGGACACCGCCGAGGAGCTGGCCGCCACCCAGTCCCGCGAGATCCGCAAGCTGCCCACCCTGCGTGGGCGCACGGTGGTCAACCTCTTCTTCGAGG
>CAZHSL010000830.1:0-1144 GCA_964535185.1 uncultured Corynebacterium sp. | reverse complement strand
GGCCGTCACGAGGTGCTGCGCGCCCTCGACCTCGAACTGCGCTCCGGGGAGATCGTCGCGATCGTCGGCCCCTCCGGGTGCGGGAAGTCGACCCTGCTGCGCCTCGTCGCGGGCCTGGACCGCCCCAGCGCCGGCACCATCGGCCTCGGCGCCACCGCCCTGACCGGTACCGACGAGCGCACCGCCGTCGCCTTCCAGGAGCCGCGCCTGCTGCCCTGGCGCACCCTCGAGAAGAACGTCGCCCTCGGCCTGCCCCGCGGCACCGACCGCGCCGCCGGCCGTGAGCGGGTGCGGCACCTGCTGCAGCTGGTCGGCCTCGAGCACGCCGCGGACCTCCGCCCCCGCGAGGTCTCCGGCGGCATGGCCCAGCGCGCCTCGCTCGCCCGGGCGCTGGCCCGCAGCCCCCAGGTGCTGCTGCTCGACGAGCCCTTCGGCGCGCTGGACGCGCTGACCCGGCTGCGCATGCAGGACCTGCTGCTCGAGATCCACGCCGCCGAGCCCACCACCGTCCTCGTGGTCACCCACGACGTCGAGGAGGCGCTGTACCTCTCCGACCGGGTGGTGCAGCTGCGCTCGCTGCGGGATGCCGCGCCGGGCGCGCCCTCGCTCGCCCGCACCGTCGAGGTGCCCGGCACCCGCCCCCGCGACCGCGCCGATCACGACCTCGCCGCCCTGCGCGCCGAGCTGCTCGAGGGCCTCGGCGTCCACAGCCCCCGCCCCACCACCTCCGAGGATCACTCATGACCCGCCGCCTCACCCGCCGCTCCTTCTCCGCCCTCGGCCTCTCGGCCGCCGCCGCGCTCGGTGCCGCCTCCTGCGTGCCCGGGGAGGGCTCCGGGAACGCCGCCGGCGGCGACGGTGCGGGGGAGTGGAGCACGGACGCGCTCACCCTCGACTGGGCGACCTACAACCCGCTCAGCCTGGTGCTGCGCGACCAGGAGCTGGTCGAGACGGCGCTCGGCGACGGCGTCGCCGTCACCTGGGTGCAGTCGGCCGGGTCGAACAAGGCCAACGAGTTCCTCCGCTCCGGCTCCGCGGACATCGCCTCCACCGCCGGTTCCGCGGCGCTGCTCGCCCGCGCGAACGGCTCCCCGATCAAGGTCATCGACATCTACTCCCAGCCCGAGTGGTCCGCGCTCGTGGT
>CAZHSL010000829.1:0-1147 GCA_964535185.1 uncultured Corynebacterium sp. | reverse complement strand
GCGACGTGGTCGATCTTGTGCTCGTGCAGGCAGATCGCGCGCACCAGGTCCACCTGCAGCTCGTACCCGGTGGCGATGCCGCGGATCAGGTCGTGGCCGGAGCGGCCGGTGTGCTCGGCGACCGCGAGGATCGGGGGGATGTTGTCCCCGGGATGGGAGTAGTCGGCGGCGAGGAACGTGTCGTGGTAGTCCAGCTCGCGCACGGCCACGCCGTTGGCCCATGCGGCCCATTCGGGGGACGTGCTCTGGGAGATCCCGACGATGCTCGCACCGGTCCCGCCGGTGGAGACCGGGTGGCTGAGCGCCTGGGCGCGGGCGGAGACGATGGGTGCGCGGTTCAGGGACGCGATCGCGACGGAGGCGTTGTCGATGATCCGGTTGATGATCATCTCCTCGACATCGCTGTCGACCTCGACCGGGTCGACGGCGACCTCGGCCATCTTCCATGCCAGCTGGTCCTCGCGGGACAGGTTCTCGTCGGAGCGGTGGACGCGGACGTCGTGGTCTCTCATGATGCGGACTCCTGTGTGGTCGGGGGAGGTGTCGGGTGGTCGGTGCCGGTGCCCTGCGGGTAGGTGCCGGCGCCCTGCAGATGGGCGAGGGCGTGGTGGAGGTGGACCGTCGTGGCCGCGGCGGCGAGATCGGGGGCGCCGGCGGCGATGGCGCGGGAGATCGCGGAGTGCTCCCGGGCGGAGTCGGCGAGCCGGCCGGGGGAGTTGCGGGCGAGGCGGCGCAACCGGCCCAGGTGCAGGCGCAGCCCGCGCAGCGACTCGGCGAGGTAGGAGTTGCCGCAGGCGGCATCGAGCGCGGCGTCGAGCTCGACCGTCAGGGCGTAGTAGCCGCTGGGCTCGGTCCCGGCGGAGAGCTCGGCGACGGCCTGCTCGAACCGGTCGGCGAGGCCCGTGAACCGGGAGCGCAGCGCGGGGCCGTCCTCGGGGTCGGCGATCCGTTCGGCCGAGCGGCGCGCGGCAAGGGTCTCCAGCGCGATGCGGAGGTCGAACAGCCGTGGGGCCTCGGCGAGTGACACCGCGGTGACGACGAGCCCGCGGCCCCGGGAGGTCTCGGCCAGGCCGTCGGCGACCAGGCGGGCAAGGGCTTCGCGCAGCGGGGTGCGGGAGATGCCCAGGCGTGCGGACTGCTCGACCTC
>CAZHSL010000828.1:0-1148 GCA_964535185.1 uncultured Corynebacterium sp. | reverse complement strand
GGCAGCGCCTTCTGTCCCCTATGCCTGGCAGAAGACGATGGTGCTTGGCGGCTGCGCTGGCGCATCCCCTGGATCACCACGTGCCTGCGGCACGGCGTCCACCTTCACGGCACGTGCCGTGTCTGCGGCGGTGTCCCAGGACTCGGAAACAGCCTCCACGGCTCCGCGCCGCCGCGCGTCGCTGTGGTGCCCGATGGCCGCCGATGCACCTTCCCCAAGCCGGGCGGTCACGTCTGTGGAGCGGACCTGACCGCACAGCCGACGGTCCGGGCGAGTTCGGAACGGCTGACACGAGCCAGAAATATGTCTTGCCTAGTGGCCGGTCAGCGCGGCCTGGTGGCAGGTGCCGACAGAACCTCGCTCCAGGCCCTTCGAGGGTGGCAGTCAGCGATCGGCATCGCTGTGCGCCTCAGAGTCGTCGACGCCGACGGCTGGGGACTCACCCACCGCTGGGCCAACCCGCCACGAGACCCGAACCTGATCGACCGGCTCCTCGAAGCGGTCGAACCGTTGGTGACCGCCCCCGATCGTGTGACCGGTGCCGACGTCCTAGACGGATGGCTCCGAGACGCTGGCATCCGCTCGCCGCACGTCAACACCTTCGACCGGGCAACTCAGCCCTCTGCGGCACTGCAGCCAGTCATCGACGAGTTGCTCGGCCGCCACGGCCGCGCGCACACTGTGATCCAACGACGCCTCACGACGAACGACGGAGCGACCATCGGTCAACGGGACTGGGGCGTCGACGACATCCCCCAACTCGTGTGGCCGTGCGCTCTGCCCGAGCACCTGCGTCACTCCACCAAGCCTGACCAGCGGATCCTCCGTGCCGTGGTCTCGATGATTCTCGTTCGGATGTTCACTGATGCGTGCGACTGGGTGGCGGCCGGCCGCGCAATCGGCTTCCCTGCCGACAAATCGCGCAACTGGACCCGCTACGCCTTCGCGGCAAAGTGGGGGATCAAGAGCGACCTATTGGACGCTTCGCACGCTCTGGGGCAGAAACTGCCCAAGCGACCCGGCCGGCCGTCATTCCACCGCCGAAGCCAAGTCAGCGGGTTCGGCTCCAGGGCTCTCGATGATGCGCAATCTGCGAGATGCCGCGATCAAGGAGGTAGCGCCTGGTGCCCCTGCTATCCGCAACCGAC
>CAZHSL010000827.1:0-1149 GCA_964535185.1 uncultured Corynebacterium sp. | reverse complement strand
GTGGGGCGAGTACCTGCAGGTCACCGGCGGCGAGGTGGGCGTGAACACCGGCCGCCCCCGCCGCTGCGGCTGGTACGACGCGCTGATGATCCGGCACGCCGTGCGCATCAACGGCTTCACCGACATCGTGCTGACCAAGCTCGACGTCCTCACCGGGATCGACGAGGTGCCGATCTGCACCGGCTACGACGTGGACGGCGTGATCCACCGCGAGATGCCGATGACGCAGACCGAGTTCCACCACGCCGTGCCGATCTACGAGACCCTGCCCGGTTGGACGGAGGACCTCTCCGGGGCCCGCACCGTCGACGAGCTGCCGGAGAACGCCCGTCGCTACGTGCACCGCCTCGAGGAGCTCGCCGGCTGCCGGATCAGCGCGATCGGCGTGGGCCCGGACCGTGCCGCGACCGTCGCCGTCCACGACCTGCTGCCGGAGGCGACCAGCTGACGTGGTGACCCGTCGTACCGACCCCGAGGCGGGCAGGCGCGCGCTGACCTCATGGGCGACCGCCCCGGACGCCGCAGGGCGCTCGGTGCTCGCCCCCGCCGTGCGCCACACCCTGGAGCTGTTCGCCGAGGAGTACCCCGGCGGCGCCGTCGAGCTGCGTGTCCCGCCCTATGCCGCCGTGCAGGCCATCGCCGGCACCCGGCACACCCGCGGCACCCCGCCGGCGGTGGTGGAGACGGATGCCGCGACCTGGCTGGCCCTGGCGGCAGGTGACCTCGACTGGGCCGTCGCCGCGGCCGACGGGCGTGTGCGCGCCAGCGGCGAGCGCAGCGACCTGGCCGAGATGCTGCCGCTGCTGGGGCCGCGCCGCATGGTGCGCACCGCTCGTGAGAGGGCGGCCGCGGAGCAGCCGGACCGAGAGCAGGAGGAGCCATGAGCATCGCCGTCGAGATCGCCGTCGAGGACCTCGCGGGCCTCGAGGTCGCCGCACTGGCCGGCGCCGACCGGGTCGAGCTGTGCGTCGACCTCGCCCGGGGCGGGCTCACCCCGCCCCCCGCGCTGGTCGAGGAGTGCGCGGCGCGCGCGTCCGCACTGGTCGCCGCCCGGGACGCCAAGCCGCACTTCGACGTGCACGTGCTGATCCGCTCGCGCGCGGAGCACGGCGACTTCCTGGACCGCCCCGAGGAGTTCGCGTACTCGGC
>CAZHSL010000826.1:0-1154 GCA_964535185.1 uncultured Corynebacterium sp. | reverse complement strand
CGGGTGCCGTTGTGCGGCTGCGGGGTGACGTCCTGGATCGAGCCGACCTCGAGGCCGGTCGCGGTGAGCGAGCGGATCGCGGTCTCGCGGCCGGAGCCCGGGCCCTTCACGAAGACGTCGACCTTCTTCATGCCGTGCTCCTGGGCGCGGCGGGCGGCGGCCTCGGCGGCCATCTGCGCGGCGTACGGGGTCGACTTGCGCGAGCCCTTGAAGCCGACCTGGCCGGCGGAGGCCCAGGAGATGACGGCGCCGGTCGGGTCCGTGATGGACACGATGGTGTTGTTGAACGTGCTCTTGATGTGGGCCTGGCCGTTGACGATGTTCTTCTTGTCCTTGCGGCGCGGCTTGCGCGCGGCGGCCTGACGGGTCTTGGTTGCCATGCGGCAGAACTCCTCTGGTGGATGTGGGGTGCGCCGGATGCCTCAGCGGCGCGAAGTGACTGCGGGGCGGAAGACGACCGCGGTCCGGCGGCGGGTGCCGCGGATCAGCGGGCCTTCTTCTTGCCGGCGACGGTGCGCTTCGGGCCCTTGCGGGTGCGGGCGTTGGTCTTCGTGCGCTGACCGTGGACGGGCAGGCCACGGCGGTGGCGCAGGCCCTGGTAGCTGCCGATCTCGACCTTGCGGCGGATGTCCGCGGCGACCTCGCGGCGCAGGTCGCCCTCGATCATGTAGTTCTCTTCGATGTGGTCGCGCAGCTTGACGAAGTCCTCGTCGCTGACCTCGCGGACCCGCAGGTCCCCGGAGACGCCGGTCGCGGCCAGGGTCTCCTGGGCGCGCGTGCGTCCCATGCCGAAGATGTACGTCAGGGCGACTTCGAGGCGCTTCTCGCGCGGAAGGTCCACTCCCACCAGACGTGCCATGTGCAGATTCTCCTACTGTCTCGGAGGCCTGATCCGATCCCTCGCCCTTCGGGTCTGTTCCCGGGGCGCCGCAGCCTCCGCACTGCGGGTGACCGGCTCGCGCCGGTGGGGTCGTCTCTTCTCTTGTGTGTGCCCGCGATGCGGGCGGTGCCCCTGAGGGCGTGCCGCTCGAGGCGGCGGTCACGGCGAGGGCCGGGGACTCAGCCCTGGCGCTGCTTGTGACGCGGGTTCGAGCAGATGACCATGACGCGCGAGTGGCGACGGATCACCTTGCAGTTGTCACAGATCGGCTTGA
>CAZHSL010000825.1:0-1156 GCA_964535185.1 uncultured Corynebacterium sp. | reverse complement strand
AGCACCTCCTCGAGCTTCTGGGCGATCGAGTGGAACGGGGTGCCCTCGGCGATGTCGCCGTGCTGGCGGCCCAGCTCCACGTCGTCGAGGACGCCGATCAGCGAGGCCAGGACGCCGGCGATCGCGGCCTCCTTGCTCACCTCGGCAGCGGCCTCGATCCGGCGGCGCGAGTTGACGTACTCGGCCTGATCGCGCTTGAGCTGCTCGGTGAGCTCGGTGATCCGGCCCTCGAGCGCGGCGACCCGTCCGGCATCGGCCGGGGCGGAGTCCTCCTCACCCTGGGCGGCCTGGTCGAAGAGCTCCGCCGCTTCCGCGTCGATCGGGTCGATGGGCTCGTCCGAGCCCTGCCCCTCCGCCGCGGGGGTGTCCCCGGAGGGGCGGACGCTGCCGTCCTCCGGGTTCACCTTGCGCTTGTCGGTGAAGGAGAACCTCGGCTCCCCCTCAGGGCGCTGCGCGTCATCGGGAGTGCTCGGGTCCTCGGTCATCACTTGTTCTCCTCGTCCTCGTCCACGATCTCGGCGTCGACCACGTCGTCATCGTCCGACGACTGCTCGGCACCCGCATCTCCCTCGGCGCCCTCGGCGCCCTCGGCCTGCGAGTAGATCGCGGTGCCGACGGCCTGCAGCGCCTCGTTCAGCGAGTCCCGCTTGGCCTCGAGGTCCTCGGTCGAGGCGTCCTCCTTGGCCAGCTCCTCCTTGGACTCCTTGATGGCGTCCTCGGCCTTGGTGCGGTCGCCCTCGGAGATCTTCTCCTCGTTGTCCTTGAGCAGCTTCTCGCCCTGGTAGACGAGCTGCTCGAGGGTGTTGCGAGCGTCGGCGTTCTTGCGACGCTCCTCGTCCTCGGCGGCATGCGCCTCGGCGTCCTTCACCATGCGGTCGATCTCCTCGTCGGACAGGGCGGAGCCGCCGGTGATCTGGATGGACTGCTCGTTGCCGGTGCCGCGGTCCTTGGCGGTCACGTGGACGATGCCGTTGGAGTCGATGTCGAAGGTGACCTCGACCTGCGGGATGCCGCGCGGTGCCGGGGCGATGCCGGTGAGCTCGAAGGTGCCGAGCATCTTGTTGTCCCGGGTGAACTGACGCTCGCCCTGGAACACCTGGATCGCCACGGAGGGCTGGTTGTCCTCGGCGGTGGAGAACACCTCGGAGGTCTTGGT
>CAZHSL010000824.1:0-1161 GCA_964535185.1 uncultured Corynebacterium sp. | reverse complement strand
GAGACGGTGTTCCGCTACGCGAACGTGTACCAGAAGGCGATCGACCTCGCCGCGAGCGATGCGGTGGACCTCTCCCGCTTCGTCAGCGAGACCTTCGCCTTCGACGACTCGGTCGCGGCCTTCGAGCGGTTCCTCGAGGGGCGGCCGACGGACGTGAAGATCCAGATCGCGCTGTGACGCGACGCGGCACCTCAGGCGGGTGAGCGGAGCCTCACCGCCACCACGGCGCCGAGCAGCAGGCCGCCGATGGCCGCTGCGACGGCTGCTGTGCCGACCACGCCCGAGGCGAGCGCCGCACCCCAGAGGATCCCTCCGACCCACAGCCCTCCGTCGACGGCGAGGTTCCAGATCACGGAGGCACGTCCCGGATCCATCCGGTGCATGCTCGCATGCAGGACGACCGTCTGGACCGCCCCGACGCCCAGGCCGATGAGCGTCCCTGCGGCCAGCATGGTCACGGCGCCGTCGGACAGCACTCCGAGCACCCCACCGACGGCGAGGCAGAGCGCTCCGGCGACGAGCGTCGCCGGGGCCCCGACCCGCGTCTCGAACTCCCCGCCGAGACCGCGGCCCAGCGCATTGCCGGCCTGGACCGCGAAGACGACGAGCGCCGCGCCGTCGAAGGCGGTAGCCAGCACCGGCAGGCTGGTCAGCCCGTGCGAGAGGAGGACGACCGCAACGAGCAGGAGGGCGAGGGCGGGCCACGGCGCGCCCGCCACGAGCCGCCGGAGGCCACGAGCGCGTCCCGATCCCGGCACCGGGGCGGGCTCCGCCTCCGCCGTGCCGACCCCGCGCGGCAGTCGCAGCGCGAGGCCGGCGCCGAGCAGACCGGCCACGGCGGCGCACACGCCGAACACAGCCTCCGAGAAGCTCAGGGCGAGCTGCACCCCTGCGGGTGAGCCCACCGCCGTCGCCGCCATCGTCACCAGCCCGTAGGCGCCCAGGGCCCGCCCCAGGTGCGTGGGCGGCACCAGCAGGGCGACGCCCTGGGCGCCGGCGACGATCAGGATGCCGAACGCGGCGCCGCTCAGCACCGCGCCCACGAGCAGCGCGACCGTCCCCTGCGCGATCCCGGTGACCAGTGCCCCGGCCGCGAGCACGGCCAGCGGGACCGCGACGACCAGGCGCAGCGAGAAGCGGCGCACGAGGGCGGGGGTGAAC
>CAZHSL010000823.1:0-1162 GCA_964535185.1 uncultured Corynebacterium sp. | reverse complement strand
CTCCGGCACCGCGCTCCAGTCGTAGGTGAGGGTCACGCGGGTGCCCTCGCCCGCACTCGCGAGGTCGTAGCGCCATACCCAGCCGGCCGATCCCCAGCTGCCGTCGGAGCCGTACTGCCCCGGCTGCCAGGCGATCGTGCGGCCCGGTTCGAGGGCGATCACGCGGTTGTGCATCTCGTAGCGGCCACCGGCGTTCTCGTGGAACATCTCGATCCCGAAGATCTGGTCGATCTCGGTCAGCGGCGCCGGGTCGTCCTCGAGCGAGCCGCGCACCCAGTCCGTCGGTTCGGTCTCGTGGTGCCGTGCCGGGTCGGTCAGCAGTGCGAACACGGCCGACGGGGCGGCGGCGACGGTGCGGGTGACGACGTAGTGGTCCCTGCCCGGGACCGGTGCGGCGGCGTCGGTGGTCATGTCAGTCCTTCCTCGGTGCCCAGCGGGCGTAGGTGACGTGCGAGGCGAAGGAGCGGTGCTCGAGCAGCTCCAGGCGCTGCGTGAAGCCCTCGGGGAACAGCCGGCGCCCGCGCCCCTGCACGTAGGGGTGGGTCCACAGCCGGTACTCGTCCACGAGACCCGCGGCGATCAGGGTGTGGCACAGCGAGATCGAGCCGGTCACGGAGATCTCCGCCCCCTGGCTCTGCTTCAGGCTGCGCACCGCCTCGACGGGGTCGCCGCCGATCACGGTGGAGCGCTGCCAGCCCGGGTCGGTCATGGTCGTCGAGCTTCTCGATCGAACCGTCGGCGGTCATGTTCTGCGTGATCACGAGCGGACGCACAGGGCCTCCTCGGTGGCCGCGGAGCAGTGTCTCCTCGCCCCGACGCGGCCTCCACGACCGGCGTGACGGGGTGTGGAGTCTAGTTCCCGCGGCGGACGAGACCAAGGGGCGCCATGCACGCTGCGCGAGGGACGGCGGGCGATGGGGAGTTCTCCCCGGGGACTTCTGCCCAGGCAGTTCACCCCATCGCGCTCCCGCGCGGGGCCTCATAGATTCCTCAGTGGCGGGTGCGGGACTCTCCCGGGGGAGAGGCACCGGCACGAGGCTCACGCGCAGCGGGAGCCGCCGGGTCGTCGGTGGGGGCCAACGATCGGGCGGCGAGGATCGCTCCGCTCCTGGCCTCGTGACCGGTGTCCTGGGAGGCTGACGGGTCGAGGGCCGACCGCGGC
>CAZHSL010000822.1:0-1163 GCA_964535185.1 uncultured Corynebacterium sp. | reverse complement strand
GCCCGCGCACGGCGCACGGCGTCGGAGACCTCGGCGACCGCCCGCTGCTGTCCGATCAGGCGCCGGCCGATGATCTCCTCCATCTCCAGGAGCTTCTCGGTCTCCCCCTGCAGCAGCCGGCCCGAGGGGATCCCCGTCCAGGCCTCGACCACCTCGGCGATGTCGTCGGGACCGACGTGGTCGGCGACCATCGGGCGCTGCTGGGCGCTGAGCTCGTCGGACTCCTGCTCCTCGGCGTCGCGCAGCTGCTGCTTGAGCGCCGGGATGTCCCCGTAGAGGATCTTCGAGGCCGCGGTCAGATCGCCGTCGCGCTGGGCGCGGTCGGCCTGCATGCGCAGCTGCTCGAGCTGGGCCTTGAGATCGCCGACCAGGTTCAGCCCGGCCTTCTCCCGCTCCCAGCGGGCCGAGAGCTCGTCCATCTGCTCGGTCCGCTCCGCCAGCTGCGAGCGCACCGAGTCCAGCTGGGCGAGGCTGCCCGGGTCCTCGCTGCCCGCGAGCGCGAGCTCCTCCATCTTCAGCCGGTCCACCTGACGGCGCAGGATGTCCAGCTGCTCGGGCGAGGAGTCCAGCTCCATGCGCTGGCGGGACGCCGCCTCGTCGACCAGGTCGATCGCCTTGTCCGGCAGCTGGCGGCCGGAGATGTAGCGCGAGGACAGCGCCGCGGCCGCCACCAGGGCGGCGTCGGTGATGGTGACCTTGTGATGGGCCTCGTACTTGTCCTTGAGGCCGCGCAGGATGGTCACGGTGTCCTCGACGCTGGGCTCGCCCACCAGCACCTGCTGGAAGCGGCGCTCGAGCGCCGGGTCCTTCTCGATGTTCTCGCGGTACTCGTCCAGCGTGGTCGCGCCGACCATCCGCAGCTCACCGCGGGCCAGCATGGGCTTGAGCATGTTGCCGGCGTCCATCGAGCCGTCCCCGGAGCCGCCGGCGCCGACCATGGTGTGCAGCTCGTCGATGAAGGTGATGATCTGGCCGTTGCTGGTGCGGATCTCGTCGAGGACCGCCTTCATGCGCTCCTCGAACTCGCCGCGGTACTTCGAGCCCGCGACCATCGAGGACAGGTCCAGGGCGACCAGGCGCTTGTCGCGCAGCGAGTCGGGGACGTCCCCGGCGACGATGCGCTGGGCCAGCCCCTCCACCACGGCGGTCTTGCCGACGCCCGG
>CAZHSL010000821.1:0-1166 GCA_964535185.1 uncultured Corynebacterium sp. | reverse complement strand
GCGACGATGAGCACCTGCGCACCCTCCACCTCATCGGCCATGAGCCCGTAGATAGCGAGCACGGCCGCTAGCCCACTCTTGCCGTTGCCTCGAGGCATCGAGACGACACCCTGCCGGGGCCTCGAGCCGGTAGGCGGATACATCTTCTTGACAATCTGCCGTTGGAACGGCCGGAGCCGGAATGGGTCGCCGGCTCCCACCCCCTTCGGAACCCGCAGGTACTCCCGAGCGAATGCGTCGATGCGGCGATAGTCACGCTTGGCAGGGAGCATCGAAAGGTCCAGCGGAGTCTCATCCACCGCTGCTTTCGGTCCCGCTTTGAGTCCTGCCGCCATGCCGTAAATCCTTCGGTCCTAGTGAATGCCCCTGCTCATCGTCACATTTCACATGCTACATGCCCATTTCGGGGGGGGTGTTATTGGGATTTTGCCTTGCCGGAGGGGCGAGGATCGGATCGGGGGTGCCCCACCTCCCCACCCTCGGATTCCGTTTGGGATTCCAGTGCCTCGAGGTCGGGGAGGTCGGGCCGGCGCGGTGTCCACGTCGGGAAGTCGCCTCGGGCCGCACCTCGTGCCGAGTTGCACGAGCGGCAGAGCACGTCCACGTCTCGGAGCCGGATTGGTAGACCTCGCTCGTACCGTGCCCACGCGGTCGGTGTGTGGTCAACGGTCAAGTCCTCGGTCGTGTTGCAGTCTGAGCAGAACGGCTGGATACGTCGAGCGCGTAGGGACAACTTGCGCCATTGCCAGTCATACGCCTCGGCTAGACGCGCTCGAGCGGTGCCGGCTCGGTCGGGGTCGGGCCGGCAGGCGGAGCACTCGGCACTGTTGCTAGAGCCTCGCTCATAGGGAGCACCGCACGTTGTGCATATGGATGGGATCACCTGCCCATGTTGACAGACGCTTGTGTCTCACCTCGGGCGGCTGTGGACAACTGCTGTCGGGGATGGGCCGGCGTCTCAACTCGAGGTGTTCCCTCCCGGCTGTCGTCGGCCTCGGCTGCCGTTGGGGTCGCCGGCTGTGGTTGGGGGCGAAGGGGGAGCGAAGGTGGGGCACACCGGGGGCACACCGGGGGCACGGTGGGCGAAGGGGGGCACCTCGGGCGAAGGGGGGCACCTCGGGCGAAGGGGGGGTGTCGAGGGGGAGGGGGCCCCTCGAGGGAGGGGG
>CAZHSL010000820.1:0-1167 GCA_964535185.1 uncultured Corynebacterium sp. | reverse complement strand
CCGCCGGAGATCATCGCCCCGCCCCAGTACTCGATCGCCTGGGTGATCCTCGCGGCGCTGTGCATCCTGGTGATCATCGTGCTGGTCGTGGCCACCCTGAAGATCACCCGGGCCATCGAGAAGCGGATCGCCTACCGGCACCGCCCCGACGACGTCGAGGCGCTGAAGGCCGAGTTCCTCCGCGCCGTCAACGACATCGCCGACCGCCACGAGGACGAGCAGCTGGACAGCCGTGCGGGCCACCACGAGCTCACCGGGGTGATGCGCCGCTTCGTGCGCCGCACCACCGGGCACGACGTCACCAGCCAGGACCTCGCGACGCTGCTGGCCGATCCGCGCACCCGAGCCGTCGGCGAGCTGATCGGGGACCTCTACGAGCCCGACTTCGCGATGTCCTCCGACCGGGACCTGCGGGACTCGGTGCGCCGCGCGAGGGAGGTGATCCGCACATGGTCATGATCTTCTGGTGGGTCACCGGGCTGCTGCTGGTGGCCGCGCTCGCCGTCTGGGCGATCACCTTCTGGAACCGCCGGGCGATGCGCCGCTCCCCGGTGCTGGTCGCGAACACCCGCTACATGGAGCGGATCCCGAGCTACGTGCGCGCCCAGCGCATCGCCCGGATCGTGCGCGTGCTCCAGGTGGCCATCGCCGTGCTCGCGGTGATCGCGGCCTCGGTGCTGTCCGGACGGATCGCCAGCGAGCGCATCCAGACCCCGGAGTTCTCCTCGCGCGACATCGTGCTGTGCCTGGACGTGTCCGGGTCCATGTACGAGTACGACACGGAGATCCTCGACACCTTCGCGCAGCTGGTGGACACCTTCGAGGGCGAGCGGGTGGCGCTGACGATCTTCAACTCCACCAGCCGCACCGTCTTCCCGCTGACCAACGACTACGACCTCATCCGCCGGGAGCTCGAGGCCGGCGCCGAGGCGATCGACTTCGACGAGTTCGGGTACCGCCTGGGCAACCGCGACTACTCCGAGGACAAGGTGCGCCAGTACGTCGAGTTCGTGGAGGGCACGCGCGGCATCCCCGACGAGGCCTCGATCGTGCCCGACGGCCTCGCCTCCTGTGCACAGGTCTTCGACCGGGGCGAGGAGGACCGCTCCCGGTCGATCATCTTCGCGACCGACAACGAGGTCAACGGCGATCCGATCTTCACCCTCG
>CAZHSL010000819.1:0-1167 GCA_964535185.1 uncultured Corynebacterium sp. | reverse complement strand
CTCGCGCACGAAGGCGCGCAGCACGCGGATGCCGGTGATCTGCTCGCGCAGCACCGAGTTGATGTCGTCGATCTTGCCCTGCATCTGCTTGAACAGCGGGGCGGCGCGGAGGATCAGGATGCCGACGGCCACCAGCATCACCGGCACCATGACCGCGATCAGCCACGCCATCCCCGGCTCCACCCGCAGCGCCAGGATCACGCCGCCGATGCCCGTCACCGGTGCCTGGACCAGCATGTTCAACGAGAAGAAGACGAGCATCTGCACCTGCTGCACGTCGTTCGTGGAGCGGGTGATCAGCGAGGGGGTGCCGAACTCGGCGAGCTCGCGCGGGGAGAAGGAGCCGACCTGGCCGAACACCCTCGAGCGCAGGTCTTTGCCGACCCGCATCGCGGAGCGGGCGGCGAAGAAGTTCGCGGCGACCAGCGCGACGATGTTGCCGAGGGAGATCACCAGCATCAGCCGGCCGAGCTGCCAGATCACCTCGATGTCGGCCTTGGCGACGCCCTCGTCGATGATGTCGGCGTTGAGGGTGGGCAGGTAGAGGGCGGCCAGCACACCGACGATCTGGAAGAGCACCACCAGGAGCACCCAGATCCAGTACCGCGTGAGGGCCGCGAGCACCAGGCGCAGCAGGGTCACGAGCTTCCTTCCGAGAGACCGCGGGGCAGAGCGCGCCCGAGCGACTCGGGAAGACTACGCTCTCCCGGCCCGGACGGCATCCGACTTTCGGCCGGATCCGCGTACGGCGGAACCGGGCGGGGCCGAGGTGGTGGTGACCACGTCGCCCGGGGCGCGGCGCGGTGCGTCGTCTACCGTGGGCCGGGTGAATCGCCCCGTCCAACGCGTCATCATCATCGCGCTCGCACTCCTGCTGGTGGTCCCGCTGGGAGTGATGGGCCTCGGCGGCCTGCTGGGCCCGGGCGGCGAGGAGCAGGCGGGGCAGAGCCCGACGTCCCAGGACCCGGAGGACCCGGAGAACCGGCCGACGGCGGACCCGGCCGAGCAGCCGCCCCGGCCCGATCTGCCGCGCCCGGACGAGCCCGCCGGCCTCACCCAGCAGAGCGCCGAGGGCGCGCAGGCGACGCTCACGTACCTGCTGGACTCCTACGACTACATGATGAGCAGCGGCGACACCTCCGTGTGGGAGGACTCCGTGGACCCGAA
>CAZHSL010000818.1:0-1168 GCA_964535185.1 uncultured Corynebacterium sp. | reverse complement strand
GAGAGGTCGAACTGGGTGGGACGCACCGCGTCGGTGTCGATGAAGATCGTGCGCGCCACGGCGTGGGAGGAGTCGATGTGCATCCGGTCGTAGAACCCGGTGACCGTGTCCACCACCGCCTTGCCGAAGCTGAACGGCCCCCGGATCCGGTTGCGCACACCGAAATCCGCCTCCGGCCGCGCGGAGAGCTTGATCCCGAAGGTGGGCCAGCGCGGCACCTCCCCGTCGGGCCGGTCGAACACCGAGACGGGGAAGTTCGACAGCAGCCCGCCGTCCACCAGCACCGCCGGGCTGCCTTCGGCGGTCCTCCAGCGCACGGGCCGGAAGAACACCGGGATCGAGGTCGAGGCGCGCACCGTCTCCACCACCCGCAGCCGGCCGGGCGTGGTGCCGAAGGCCTCCGCATCGGTGGGCAGGTGCCGCAGTCGGCCGGCCGAGAGATCGGAGGCGGTGACCACCAGGCGGTACTTCCGCGCCCCCTCCGGGTGGTGGCTGGGGTCGGGGTCCTGGTAGAGCAGATCCGCGAAGGTGCCGGTGCGGCCCGCAGCCGCGTGCTCGGCCAGCTGCTGCTCGAGCCAGCGGGTCAGGTAGGTGCCGCGGTGGATCCCGTTGTGCAGCAGGATCGCGGCGGCCTTGCCGAGGATCGTGCGCGTCCACCACGGGCCGTCCTCGAACCGGCGATAGTCCGTCTCCCGCAGGATCTCCACGATGGTGCGGGCCGGGATCCCGGCCGTGGCGAAGGCGCCGGCGATCGCCCCGGCCGACGAGCCCGCCACCCGATTGACGCTGTACCCGCGCTCCTCGAGCACCTCGAGCGCACCGGCCAGCGCGATGCCCTTGACCCCGCCGCCCTCCATCACCAGATCCATCCGGCGGGTGAGGTCCTCGCCTTCGCCCCGAGTGGAGCCGCCGGGCGGGGCGTTGTGCGAGGAGGCGGGCTGCGGGGGCGTCATGGCGCCAGAGTAGGGCAGCGATGCGACGCCGGGCCGGGCGTGGAAGCCGCCGGGCCGACACCGCCGCGCGGGCGCCGGGCGGGCACGGCGCGGGGGTCTGGCGGACGCGGCGCGGGGCCCCGCGGGCACGGCGCGGGGGCCGGCAGGGTTTGTACCGGTGGCGACTCATGTCGGCGCGCACATGAGTCCCCCGTGGTGCAAAAGTTCGTCGCCCC
>CAZHSL010000817.1:0-1174 GCA_964535185.1 uncultured Corynebacterium sp. | reverse complement strand
GCGGCCATGTCGTGCTGTCCTCCGGGGCCGAGGCGGACCACTACGTCGACCTGCGACGCATCACCCTCCACCACGAGGCCGCCCCGCTGGTGGGGCGGGTGATGCTCGATCTGCTGCGCCGCGAGGGCCTGGTCCCCGGCGTCGAGGCCGTGGGCGGGCTGACGCTGGGCGCCGATCCGGTGGCCACCTCGATCCTGCACGCCTCGGCGGCCGACGGGACCCTCGCGCCCCTGGACGCCTTCGTGGTGCGCAAGGCGAACAAGGCCCACGGTCTGCAGCGCCGCATCGAGGGACCGGACGTCACCGGTCGCCGGGTGGTCGCGGTCGAGGACACCTCCACCACCGGCGGCAGCGTGCTCACCGCCTGCGAGGCCCTCGCCGAGGCCGGTGCGGACATCGCCGCCGTCGCCGTGATCGTCCACCGCTCGGACGCGTCCCGCGAGGCCGTCGAGGCCGCCGGGCACCGGTACCTCGCCGCCTACGACCTCTCCGAGCTGGAGATCTGAGGGTCGTCCGCCCCGACGCGACGGTCACGGCGGCGGGGCCGACCCGGGGCGCACTGTGAGCAGGCGGGACAGGTGAGGTGAAGGTCCTGCGGACACGGCCGATCGGTGATATCGGCGGCCGACGCCACCGCCTACGATGGAGCGCGTACCGCGGGCACCTCCGCACGGCGCCCCGACGGCCCGCCCCTCGGCAGGCGCGGCACCGCTGCGTGCTCCGCCCCACCCGCACGCCCGCCCACCGGATCGCACCGCGCGAGGAGCTTGGATGAACATCGTCGACTGGGCCGTCTCGACCATGGACGCCCTCGGGCCGCTCGGCGTGTTCCTGCTGATCTTCCTCGAGAACATCTTCCCGCCCATGCCCTCCGAGGTGATCCTGCCGCTGGCGGGCGTCGCCTCCGCCGGCCCCAACCAGGCCTACTGGCTGATGCTGCTGGCCTCGATCGCGGGCTCCCTCGTCGGTGCCTGGCTGCTGTACGGGATCGGGCGCCTGCTGGGCCCCGAGCGGCTGCGGAAGATCTTCATCCGCCTGCCGCTGGTGCACGTCGAGGACTACGACAAGACGGTCGCCTTCATGGACCATCACGGCTACAAGGCCATCTTCTTCGGACGTTTCGTGCCCGGCATCCGCTCGCTGATCTCGATCCCCGCGGGTCTGTACGCGATGC
>CAZHSL010000816.1:0-1176 GCA_964535185.1 uncultured Corynebacterium sp. | reverse complement strand
CACCTATAACCCCAATGTGACTCACATCACTTACACAGGCAGGTTGACAACCTCCATGCTTCGGGGTGCTCGCGGATCAGGGACTCCACCAAGTCGGTGGTGCGCCAGAACTCGGCACCAGGAGGCCAGCAGACCATCAGGTGACGCAGCAGCAGCACGCCCGGCTTCTCCACGGCCAGACCGGCCTCCCGGTCAGCAGCGACCTCGGCCACGTCAGCAGCGGCGCACGACATGATTGTCTCCAGCCACCGTGGACCAGCAGCCTGGGCCACCCGCGCCAGCGGCTGCCACTTCTCCCGGAAGCGGCTCGTACAGCCCGGAGGCATCTGTGGGCGTGGGCGCACCAGGTCCTCGACATGGCTCGCCCAACGGGCCAACCGGGCACCGAGCTGGGATGCCTGCTCGTCCTTGGATTCCCAGTCCGACTCTTCTGCACGACCAGACCAGTCAGGCAGCAGTAGCACGCGGATAATGCGGGTTCGCGTGTCATCTGGCAGGTTCGGCTGGTTCCCGGCCATGACAACCGGGGCGAAAGTCGGCAGCTCGGCCGGCTCCCATGAACCTTCCTTGGACGGCACCAGCGTGGGTCGCGTGGCCCCGACCTTGTACCCGCTGTTCAGGATCGCCAGCAGCTCACCCACGCCTTCCTTCTTGGGGTCCAGCGACCGGTCGACCTCATCGAGCAACAGCGTGCGAGGCTCGCGCGCCAGCATCCGAGGCAGCAGTGCCGATGAACTGATGGTGGAAGCCAGCACCGGCCGGAAGCACAACCGCTCCAGGTGCTCCAGCACCGTGGTCTTGCCAGACTCCGGCACCGGAGAGTCGACCTGGAGCCGCGGCGTGGTGTAGAGCTGCTGGGACATGTGGGTGTGAGCAGCCCACACGGTGAGCACGTCCAGGTCGGTCGACTTCATCACGGTGATGTGCCGGGCCAGCCACGCTCGGACCTCATCGAGTAGTGCCGATCCGTCCTCCCGGAGGTCCTCCGGCAGTTCGACACCCCGGTGCAGGGTGTCCCTCTGTGAACCGCCGGAACGTCCGGAAGCGTCGGAACCGCCGGAAGCCACCGGGGCGCCCGATGCCTCCTCGACCGCCTCCGGGGGGCTCGGCCGGACCAGCGCACGCAGGTCCGCGACCGTGCCACCAGTGGCGAGGAAGTCGTCAAGTCCGACCTTG
>CAZHSL010000815.1:0-1179 GCA_964535185.1 uncultured Corynebacterium sp. | reverse complement strand
GACGACGTCGTCCACGAGCACGAAGCCCTCGTCCAGGATCCGCTCGGCGGTCTGGCGATCATCACGGTGCTCGCGGCATGGAACAACCTGCTGTGGCCGCTGGTCGTCACCAGCCGCGCGGAGAACCGCACGCTCTCCGTCGGCATCGCGTCGCTGAACGGGCAGTACGTGATCGACTACCCGGTGATGATGGCCGCGTCGCTCATGGCCATGGCGCCGATCCTGATCCTGTTCATCATCCTGCAGCGCCAGGTGATCGAGGGCCTGGCACACTCCGGGCTGAAGGGGTGACGGGAGAGCTCCCCCTTATCGACCGCGATATGCCGCGAGTACGATGGTGGTATGAACATCAGGGCTGCTCGTGAAACGGTCGGTCTCACGCAGGCCGCACTGGCGAGCAGGGCATCGGTGCCCCAGCCGAACCTGTCGGCCTACGAGAACGGTCGTCGCTCGCCGAGCCCCGAGGTGCTCGCCAGGATCCATCGCGCCTTGGAGACTCGCCCCTCCCTCCGGGTCGAACGGCACCGCGACGCCATGCTCGAGGTGATCTCCCGGCACCGGGCCAGTTCTCCACGACTTTTCGGCTCGGTCGCTCGAGGGGAGGACACACCGGACTCCGATATCGACCTGCTGGTCGACTTCGCCGAGGACGCGAGCCTCTTCGATCAGATCGGTCTGCGGCTCGACCTCGCGGATCTGCTCGGGGCGGAGGTCGATGTGGTCGGCTCAGAATCCCTGCGCGGGTCCTTCCGGGACAGGGTGCTCGCCGAGGCGGTGCCGCTGTGAGCCGGGACGGGTCGAAGGCGCTCGATGCGGCGGAGAGGTTGACCGCCACCTGCGACGTCCTCGCCGGATTCGTGGATCTCGGATACGACTCCTTGGTCGGCGACACACGGACGCAGTGGGCTGTCGAGATGGGGCTCATCCGTCTGGGGGAAGAGGTCAGCAGGATCCCGCCGGATGCCCGCGCCCGTTTCCCGGGGCAGCCGTGGCGCGTCATCATCGATATGCGGAACATGGCCGCGCACCAGTACGGCGCCCTGACGGCGCGGCTCGTGTGGAAGACACTGTGCGAGGACATCCCGTCACTGCGGGAGTATGCCGCGAAGGAGATGATCCCGGTACTGCGGGAGGAAGCGGCTGCCGAGGAGCCGTGAGGCTCGGGGTGCACCGCCGAAC
>CAZHSL010000814.1:0-1184 GCA_964535185.1 uncultured Corynebacterium sp. | reverse complement strand
GCGCTCCGGTACCGGGCAGAGGCGCTGTGAGGGCGCGGAACAGCCCCGCCGACCCTGTTCTCGTGGAGGGTGAGCTCCTCGATGAGGTCCCCGAACTGGAAGACCATGCCGATGTGCTCCAGGCGCAGGAGTTCCCGGCGGCGCTCGGTGAGCGCAGCGAGGTCCTCCCCGAGCACCTCGGCGATGCCGGAGTCGGGCTGGATCACTCCGGCGAGGACGTGGAGCAGCGTGGACTTGCCGCAGCCGGAGGGGCCCATGATCGCAGCGCGTTCGCCGGGGGCGAGGCTGAGGTCGACACCGCGCAGGGCCGGCTCCGCTCCATAGGCGAAGACGACCTCGTGCAGCTGGACCACGGGGCCGGTCGCCGTCCCGTGCGGCGTGCCGGCCGAAGCGGTCATGCTCCTCGCTGCGCTCATGACGCGCCTCCCGGGCCGCGGGTGAGGCGTTCCCGCATCGCTGCGAGGCGCTCACCGGCGTCGAGGATCCAGCGCAGGTCGGCGTCGAGGTGGGCGAGCTCGTAGTCCAGGGCGAGCATCAGCGCGGGATCCGCGTCGCGCCGTCGGGCGGTGAGGGAGCGCATCCGCTCCATGTGGCTGGTGCGCTGCCGGTCGAGCACGTCGTGAGCGTCCCGGCCGGACAGCAGCGCGACCGAGACCCGGGCGAACAGGGTGGAGCTCGAGAACGCGCCGGATTCCTGCGGGGTGAAGAGCCAGTCATCGAGGACATCCACTCCGTCGGGAGTGATGCGGTAGAGCTTCCGCTCCGGACCACCCTCGCTCTCGACGGTGGTCTGCTCCGCCCAGCCCTGCCGCTCGAAGCGGGCGAGGCTCGCGTACACCTGCCCGAAGGCGAGCGGCTTCTCCGGGGAGAGCAGGTCGTCGTAGTCGTGCTCGAGCGTGTAGCCGTGCGCCGGGGACCGGTCGAGCAGTCCGAGGAGGGCGTGTGCAGTGCTCATCGGCAACTTCCACTCGCCCACAGATCTCTGCTGGAAGACCCTGCTTCTCAGAACTCTTCTCGCAGCCAGTGGGTCGAGGTCGCCGACCTCGTCGACTACGCCGCCCATCAATCGATCCTGCGGATCCCAGAGAAGCAATTCGCGTGGTCCTGGTACGACACTCTGGACCCGCAGGGCGCGACGGTGCAGCCCGTTGCCGCCCGTCACCCGGCCCCGCCGTGCGGCACAC
>CAZHSL010000813.1:0-1189 GCA_964535185.1 uncultured Corynebacterium sp. | reverse complement strand
GCTCGAAGCTCGTCGCGTCGAGGGCGAAGGACTCCCAGCCGGTGTCCACCTGGCCGCGCTCGATCCACTCCCCCTCGAAGGGGTCCGAGGCGGTGTTCTCGAGCACGAAGACGCGATGGTTGAAGGTCTCGCTCGTGCTCGGCGGGTCGATCCTGCCGGTCGAGTCCGGTGCGGCGGCGTAGTAGACGTACCAGGCGCCGCCGACGCGGTGGATCTCCGGGGCCCAGATCAGCTGGGACTGCGGCCCGCTCTCATGGCGGCGCCAGATCGTCACCTCCTCGGCGGCCTGGAGCCCGTCGAGGGAGTCGGCGCGTCGCAGGATGATCCGGTCGTACAGCGGATGGGACGCCGTGAAGTAGTACGTGCTCCCCTCGCGCAGCACACACGGATCCGCGCGCTGGAGCACCAGCGGGTTCATGGGCGTCAGGTCTCGGTGGGCCATTCCACTCCTTCACCATTCAGGTCAGCGGCCCACATCGTCGGGACCGTCACACCGAAAACGGTAAACGATGTAAATCGTGGCCGACGGGACCCACGGCCCGAGCCACGATCTCCGCGTTCACCGGCGTGACCTGCTGTGATCCCGCGAAAATCGCTTCACCGCGCCGTGCGCGAGTGGGACCGGACTCACATCGCGGCTCATCGCTCCACGCCGCCCCTCCGCACCGCGCCCGGGCGCGCCGCCGACGGCGCCCCGCGCCCTGCCCGGCACGACACCCGCGCGGTGCCGGCGAACGTTTTGCCCACTCAGGACCCATGCGCGCGCCCGCACCAGTCGTAGACGGGCAATTCCTGCCGCCCCCGGCGCCCGACGGGCCCGGCCGGCGGAGGCGGCCGGCAGGCCCGGCCGGCGGGGGCGGCCGACGGCGCCCCGGGGTCAGCGGGGGTCGGGTCCGCCTGCGGGATCCGCAGCCGCCGCCTCCCCGGTCACCGCCTCGACCTCGCCGGTGACGGTCAGCGAGCCCCCGAGCACGGCCTCGTCCGCATCGGGGTCCACTCCGGAGGCGAACTGGGACCAGTACAGGCGGTGGTAGGCGCCGCCAGCCTCCAGCAGCTGTTCGTGGGAGCCCTGCTCGACGATGTCGCCGTGCTCCATCACCAGGATGACATCCGCATCGCGGATGGTGGACAGGCGGTGGGCGATGACGAAGCTGGTGCGGTCGGTGCGCAGCGCCGCCATCGCCTCCTG
>CAZHSL010000812.1:0-1189 GCA_964535185.1 uncultured Corynebacterium sp. | reverse complement strand
TGATGATGCAGCACGCCGCCAAGGACGGCTCGGCGAAGATCGTGCACGAGTGCTCCCTGCCGCTGACCGGCGTGGGGGTGGTGAACCGGATCATCACCGAGCTGGCCGTCTTCGACGTCACCGATGACGGCCTGGTGCTCACCCAGCTGGCCGACGGCGTCACCGAGGACGAGGTCCGCGCCCTGACCGAGCCCGACTTCACCGTCTCCCTCACCGCCTGAGCATCGGCCCGCTTCGTCACGACCGAGCACCGATGCGGGCCCTCACCGCACCGGGGCGCCGGGGCCGAGCGGGATGCCGAGCCCGAACCAGGCCAGGAAGAACAGGGTCCAGCCGATCAGCACAGCGAAGCACACCGGCAGGGTCATCGACACCAGCGTGCCGATCCCGGCGTCCCGCCGATAGCGCTGCAGGTACGTGAGCATCAGGGCGAAGTAGACGTTCAGCGGGGTGATGAGGTGGGAGCCGGAGTCGCCGATGCGGAACAGCACCTGGCTGGTCTCGGGGCTGACCCCCAGCAGCATCATCGCCGGCACGATCACCGGTGCCATGAGCGTCCACTGCGCGGAACCGCTGGTGATGAACAGGTTCAGCACGAACGTCATGAGGATGACCCCCACCATCACCAGCGGCGTCGCGACGCCGAGGGACTCGATGAGATCCGCACCGGAGACGGCCAGCACCGTGCCGATGTTCGACCACTCGAACCAGGCGATGAACTGGGCGGCGATGAAGAACAGCACCAGCACGGGCGCGACGTCCTTCATCCCCTTGACCATGAACTCCGGCAGGTCCGCCCAGCCGGCGATGCTGCCGACCGTCAGCCCGTAGGCGACCCCGACGGCGACGAACACCAGGGCGATGAGGATCGAGACGTGCATGAGCGCCGGACCGGTGAGGATCGTGCCGTCCTCACCGCGCAGGGGCGAGCCCGGCACCGCGACCGCCGCAGCGATCAGAACCAGGGAGCCCACGAGGGCCAGCGCCGCGTTGCGCAGGCCCCGCTTCTCCGTCGGCGTGAGCCGCATCGACTCCACGCTCTCCGCGTCGCCGTCCTCTCCGACAGCCTCTGCGGGGGCCGACGACGTCCCCTCGGCAGCCGCGCCCTCGGCCGCCGCCGCAGGGCCCGCTGCCCCGTCGGCCGCCCCACTGCGACGCGTCACGGCTCCCGGGCCCCTCTCCCCGGCCG
>CAZHSL010000811.1:0-1193 GCA_964535185.1 uncultured Corynebacterium sp. | reverse complement strand
CGGGGCGGGCAGGTGGCCCCGGCGTCCCGGCCGAACAGGCGGTGCGGGGCCTGCTCCTCGAAGACCTTCGCCGCGTGCAGCGAGTCCACCTCTCCCACGACGGGGTTCGGCTGGTGGGTGGCGCGGGTGCCGCCGTAGAGGGAGATCAGGTTCATCGCGACCGCGCGCTGGTTGCGGTGGCCGATCATCTTGGTGATGTGCACGCCGAGCCAAGCGGCCCAACCGACCGAGCCCGACAGTCCGCCGAGCACCGGGATCTCCGCGATCGCGGCATGGCGGCCGATGGTGGCCATGGTGCCCAGGTTCGTGTACGTGAACTTCTTGCGGGGTTTCCCGGCGACCTCCGCGGCGATGGCGCGGGCGGCGGCCTGGCCGGTCTGGATCGCGGGCTGTGCGAGCTGGGGGAGGGGCTCGTCCTGGCCGGCGATGTCCCCGGCCGCGTACACGCCCGGGAAGCCCTTGACCTGCAGGTAGTCGTCCACGGCGAGGCGTCCGCGCTTGTCCTGCGGGAAGCCCCACTCGGAGACCGCCTTCGGGATAGCGACGCCGGCGGCCCAGATGGTGATGTCCGATTCGAGGACGGAGCCGTCGTCGAGCACCACGTGGTCGTAGCCGACCTCCTTCACGCCGCGCCCCAGCTCGAGGGTCACGCCGCGGTCGCGCAGCTCGTCGGCCGCGTACTGGCGGTACTTGGTGGAGAACTCCTTGAGCAGCTCGTCACCGCGCTGCAGCACCGTGACCTGGAGCGTGCCGGGGTCCATCTCGGGGTAGAGGATGTCCAGCTCCTGCATGCGGAAGTCCGCCAGCGCGCCGGCGATCTCCACGCCCGTCGGCCCGCCGCCGACGATGCACACGTGCAGTTTGTCGTGGGGGATGGTGACCTCGCGACTGGAGCGCTCCAGCTCCGAGAAGATGCGGTCGCGGATCGCCAGCGCCTGGCTGCGGGTGTACATCGGCATCGCGTGCTCCTCGGCCCCGGGGGTGCCGAAGAACGTGGTGGTCGCGCCGTTGGCGACGATCAGGTAGTCGTAGGCGATCTCGTGCTGGCCCTTCTGGCCCTCGTCGAGCACCACCACCTTCCGGGCGGGATCCACGCCCTCGATCTCGCCCTGGCGGTAGCGCATGTTCGGCACCTTCAGCGAGAGGCCGCGCAGGAACATGGTGACGTCGCCCGGGTTCAGGCCGGCGGTCGC
>CAZHSL010000810.1:0-1194 GCA_964535185.1 uncultured Corynebacterium sp. | reverse complement strand
ACGTGCAGGCGCGAGCCGTCCGGCAGCAGGGCGTCCACGAACGGGGTGCTCATGTCCAGTCGGCGACCGCTCGAGACCAGCATCCGCTCGACGATGCCGCGGACCTCGGTGTCGCTGAGCACGATCGTGGTCAGCTCGCTGCGCCCGTTGCGTGCGCAGAAGACCTGCGACGGCGAGTTCAGCCAGATCTCCTCGATGCTCGGGTCGTCGAGCATCTCCTGCAGCGGGCCGAACCCGCCGATCCGTGCGGCGACCTCGGCGACCATCGACTCGTCGTCGTCCCGCAGCACCGGCACCTCGCCGGAGGAGGAGCGGCGGTCGTAGTCGCTCATCACCTCGCGGATCAGCGGCTCCAGCTGATCGGCGTGCACGTTCAGCCCGCGACGGCGGATCAGCTCCCGCGATTCGCTCTCGATGATGGTGGCGGCGTCCATCCCCATCCCCCCATGGCCCTACCGACCGGTCCCTCGTTGCCGTCCGACATGTGACGCACGCCGCGCCACCTCCGCCACTGTAGAGCGCCGACGCATGCGGCACACGCCGTTCCCAGCGAATGTGGACAACTCTCCCGGTCTCCTCTCATGGCAGGATGAGCGCAGTCCGTGAGCCCCCGAACCCCAGGAGCATTCTCATGGTCGACACCTCCGCGAAGGGCGATGAGGCCCCGTCGCTCAGCGGCACCACCGTGAAGTACATGGCCAAGCGCGTGCTCACCGAGTTCCTGCGCGACGGCGGCACCGATCAGGCGGCGAAGCTGACCTACTTCATGGTGCTCTCGATCGCCCCCACCCTCCTGGCCCTGTTCTCTCTGGCGACGCTGCTGCTGTCGGACCTCAAGGACGAGATCGCGCAGCTGATCACCGAGGCGATCGAATCCGCCGCCAGCGGTTCCGAGCTGGGCGCGGGTGAGGCGGTCGAGTCGACGATCGACTCCCTGATGGGCTCGGCGACCGGCGGGACGGTCGCACTGATCATCGGTATCGCCACCGCCCTGTGGTCCGCCTCCGCATATATCAAGGCCTACGGCCGGGTCGCCAACCACATCTACGAGGTGCCCGAGGGGCGCGGACCGGTGCGGATGAACGCGACGATGCTCGCGCTGACCGTCGCGATGATCCTGGGCATCCTGCTGGTCATGGTCTCGATGCTGCTGAACGAGACGATCGTGGAGAGCCTGCTGGGACCGATCGCCTC
>CAZHSL010000809.1:0-1200 GCA_964535185.1 uncultured Corynebacterium sp. | reverse complement strand
GGTCGCGACCGCCGGCTGAGGCCGGACCGTCACCGCCCGCTCTCACTCCCCACGCGGGTTACCAGCGAGTTATGAGCTCGCTGGTTCCCACAGTGGAACAGTGAGGCTCGTGACGCGCCGGTAGCCTGCCCCGTCCCGTCCCGCTCGGCCCTGTCCTGCCCGTGCCGCTCGGTCCGGGGATACGCTCACCACCATGCAGCGCAGCAGCTCCGATCGCGACTTCGCCGGGTACAACGCCGCGCAGGCGGAGCGGAGCGTGCGTCCGCTCGCGGTCGCCGCGCTCGATGCCGCCGGGCGCGGCCGCGGTGGCACCCCACACGGCCCGAGGGAGCTGCGGGTCGCGATCGAGCTGGGCTGCGGGCGCGGGATCGAGGCCCGCCATCTCGCGGAGAACGGATTCACGGTCCATGCCTATGACGTGGACCCGAGCGTGGCGCCGGTCCTGGCGGAGCTGGCCGCGGAGCTGCCGGTGCATCCCGAGATCCGTGACCTCGCCGAGGTCGAGGAGCTGCCGGGCACCGATCTGATCCTCGCCTGTGCCGCCCTTCCCTTCGTCCGCCGGGGCGCCTTCGACCGGCTCTGGGCAGCGATGCGGGAGGCGCTGCGTGCGAAGGGTGTCCTCGCCGTGGACCTGTTCGGGGAGCACGACGACTGGGCGGGGACCGACGGCACCTTCCTCTCCCGCGATGAGGTCGACGCGCTGCTCGAGGGGTACGAGGTGATCGAGCTCGTCGAGGACGAGCGCGACGGACGCTCCTTCAGCGGCCCGAAGCACTGGCACACGTTCCGCGTCCTGGCCCGGCGGCTCTGACGCCGCCCCCGCCGGAGCTCAGAGCTTCCCGGCCGCCTTGAGCGCCAGGTAGGCGTCGGCCAGCGCCTGCGGAGCCTGATCGGGCGGTGCATCGACCACGTGCGCGCCCACCCGTTCCAGGGCGCGGGAGACCCCGGCCCGCTCGGCACGTGCCCGTTCGGCCGCCGCCGCCCGGTACACCGACTCCAGGTCCCCGCGCGCGGCGGCGAGCTCTTCGAGCGCGGGATCGGAGACGGAGGCGATCACCAGGGGATGGTCCTTGGCCAGACGCGCCGCCACCGGCAGCAGGCCGCCGTGCACGGTCGCGGCCTCGACCGGGGTGAGCAGCACGACGAGGGCCCCGCGCCGGGCGCGCTCGCCGATCGTGCGGGCCGCGAGCTCCCAGTCCG
>CAZHSL010000808.1:0-1203 GCA_964535185.1 uncultured Corynebacterium sp. | reverse complement strand
GGGCGGCCTCGAAGATCGCGCCGCCGGGCTTGCGCACCCCGATCTCGTCGGAGTACGCGGCGGGCCCGATCATCGCGGTCAGGCCGTAGCAGGCGAGGATCTCGCGCACCCCGCGGCCGGAGATGGTGTTCGAGACGATGCCGACCACGATCCCGTTCTCGTGGCACCAGCGGATCAGCTCGAGCGCACCGGGGCGCGGGGCCGGCAGGTTCTTGTTCCGGTGCAGCAGCAGGGACAGCTGCGCGCCCTCGAGCCGGAGGGCGGCGCGCAGCGGTGCGGGCAGTCCGTCGCCGGCGAGGTCGCCCCAGAGCATGGCCGGGTCGATCTCCTCGTGTCGGTGGGCGGAGGCGTCGCGGGCTCGCTTGCGGGCACGGTGGCGGTCCCAGCCCTCGGCCGCGGCGCGCTCGGCGGTCTCGAGGTCGATCGGGTGGCCGATGCGCTGCGAGAGCGCAACGATCCGCGCGGCGACCTCGGTGAAGCGCTGCGGGTTCGGGGTGGACAGGGTGATCACGCCGCCGTGGTCCAGCAGCAGGGCGGGGCGGCGATCGGAGGCGGCCGACGGGCCCTCGTCGGTCTGCGGCGCCGGGTCGGCGTCGAGCGCCTCGCGCAGCGGCTCGAGCAGCCCCTCCGGGGTGTCGAGCACCAGATCGGGAACATCGGTGATGCGGAAGGGCGGGTGGTCGGTGCGGCGGTCACGGGTGATCACCACGGCGCCCGCACCGGCGCGGCGCCCGGCGACCACGTCGCGATCCAGGGTGTCCCCCACGTACCAGGCCTGGTCGGGGGTGACGCCTAGCGCCTCGGTGGCCAGGCGGATCATGTCCGGATGGGGTTTGCGGATCCCCACCTCGTCGGAGTAGATCTGCACCCCGAAGTGCTCGGCCAGTCCGAGGCTGTCCAGGATCGTGCGGTGGGCGCGGCCGGAGTGGGCGTTGGAGACGATCCCGAGCCGGATCCCGCGGGTGGTGCACTCGGTGAGCAGCTCGGCGATGCCGGGGCGCGGATGATGCTCGGCGACCAGCGGCGCCATCACGGCGAGCAGCTCCTGGGCGTCGAGCGCGAGGGCGCTGCGCACCGTCGGCGCGAGGTCGGCGAGCAGGAAGTCCTCGACGATCTCGCGCGGGGCGAGCTCGCGCGGGGCCAGGCGTCGGCTGGCGGCGTTCTTCCACAGCGACAGCGCGGAGCGGCCCACGCGCAGGGACT
>CAZHSL010000807.1:0-1205 GCA_964535185.1 uncultured Corynebacterium sp. | reverse complement strand
GGCCCGGCGGGTACGGTCGTGCCCATGCCGTCAGACACCGCCGTCCCCGCACCGCTCCTGCTGCTCCCGCTGCGCCAGCGCGTCCTCGAACAGGACCTGGGGGTGCGGGCGATCCACCTGCACCGCGCCGGCCACGAGGACCTCACCCACCGCTTCGTCGACGACACCGCGGAGAACATCTACTCCGTCTCCAAGACGGTCACCGCGCTCGCCGTGGGCATCGCCGCCGAGGAGGGCCTGCTGGATCCGGAGGATCTGCTGAGCGATCACCTGCCGGCACCTGCCGGCGGCTACGGTGCCGGGATCGAGCAGGTGCGGCTGCGCCACCTGCTGACCATGACCTCCGGCTCCCCGGTGCTCGGCTTCCTCGACGAGCAGCGGGAGCACCCGGACCTCACCTCCCTGTGGCTCGGCACCGACCTGATCGCCGATCCGGGGCAGCGCTGGGAGTACTCCAACGGCTCGATCTTCCTGCTCTCCCGCGTGATCGGCGAGCGCACCGGCCAGACGATGCGCGACTGGCTGATGCCTCGCCTGTTCGAGCCGCTGGGGATCCTCAACCCGCAGTGGCACACCACCCGCGACGGCCACAGCTGGGGAGCGACGGGCCTGCACCTGAAGAGCGGCCAGCTGGCCCGCATCGGGCGCCTGCTGCTGCAGTGCGGCGCGCACGACGGCGACCAGCTGGTGCCCGCCGCATGGATCGATGCCCTGCACGCCGAGACCGCCTGGGTGGCCACCGGCGATCCCGAGCCGGAGAGCACCCGCTACGGCTACGGGGTCTGGCGGTGCACGCCGAGCGGGGCCTGGCGCGCCGATGGCGCCTACGGACAGTTCCTGCTGGTGCTGCCCGAGCACGGGGCGGTCGTGACGATCACGTCCCACCTCGAGGGTCGCGGCGGTGCGGAGATCCTCCGCGCCGTGTGGGAGGAGCTGCTGCCCCTGCTGTGACGGCCTGTGCCGCTGACCCTTTCCCGGCCGGGCCGCCACCACTTTCCTGACGTATGCGTGAGGTGAACGCCGCCCAGCCGTTCACGTCTCATATGCGTCAGTTTCCTGGTGGCTATACGTCAGTTCCCTGGTGGCGCTCCCCGGCACGGGTAGCGTGTGCGCATGGATCCTTCCGTCCTCGTGAACATCGCCCTCGTGCTCCTCTTCGTGCTCATCGGCGGCGTGTTCGCGGGCACCGAGATGGCGATCGTCAA
>CAZHSL010000806.1:0-1207 GCA_964535185.1 uncultured Corynebacterium sp. | reverse complement strand
TGAGCCGCGAGCAGTTCGCCTACTGGCGCCACACCCATCTCACGATCGACCTGGTCGACGGGCGCGGAGGCGGGTTCAGCCTCGAATCGCCTGACGGGAAGAGGTTCCTGACCAGGTCGCGGATGCTCGAGGACTGACCGCCTGCGCTCCTGGCCGAAAGGATCGCCATGACCGACCACGCCGCCCCACGCCCCGGCCCGGCCCCGGACCACGGGACGGTGCCGCCGCTGCAGGGGACGCCGCCTGTGGAGGGCACGCTGCCGCCACCGAGCGAGCCGCCGCTGACCCCGCCGGGGCAGCCGCCCACGGATCCGCCCACCGACCCGCCGGCGGCTCCGCCCGACGCCCCGCCCGGACCGCCGATGCCGATCCCGGGTCAGCCGCCCGCCCCGTCGCCCGAGCCCGCGCCGGACCTGCCCACGCAGCCCGAACAGCCCCCGCCGACGGAGCCGCCTCCGGGCGCGCCGCCGCATACCCCGCTCTGAGCGGAGCCCGCTCCGAGCGGAGCCTGCTCTGAGCGGAGGGGCGGCGAGTGCACTCTCGGCGTCGGCCTCGCCTCAGGGCGCGATGAAGCTCCGCGCCACCAGGCGGCTCACGCCCGGCAGGCCGATGGCCCGTCGGCCGATCTGCTGCATGCGCAGCTGGAGCGGGCCGGCGGGGATGAAGAAGGAGGCGCTGCGCCGCCCGGACCGCTGCACCTTCTCGGCCGTCGGTCGCCATCGGCGCTCGTACTCGGCGAGCCCCGCCTCGACGTACGGCCCGGTCGCGCGCAGGCTTCTGGCCAGGGCCTCCGCCCCGGCGATCGCGACCGAGGTGCCCTGGCCGGCCAGCAGCGAGGGAGCATGGGCGGCGTCCCCGGCCAGCACCAGCCGCCCGCGACTCCAGCGCGGGGCGATCGCCTGGGCCACCAAGTCGTCGTAGAAGCTCTCCGGGGCGTGGGCGAGGGCCCGGTCCACCTGCGGGTGCAGTCCGGTGAAGTCCCGCTGCAGGCGCTGCCGATCCGGGGTGGGGCGTGCGGTGCCCGCCGGGGCCACACGTTCGGCGAGCATCACGCCGACGCGGCGGTCGTCGGCCGCGTACGCCCAGCCCACACGGCCGACGGTGTCGGTCATCAGCATCCGCTCCCCCAGCTCCGCGGCGAGCTCCGGATCCTCGTACAGGTAGCTCGCCACCCGGTAGCCCATCGGGACGATCGCGCCGTGCCCGG
>CAZHSL010000805.1:0-1209 GCA_964535185.1 uncultured Corynebacterium sp. | reverse complement strand
GTCGCCGAGACGCCCGGGTGCGAGCGCATCCCCGCGCCGACGATGCTGACCTTGCCGATCTGGTCGTTGTAGCGGACCTCGGTGAAGCCGATCTGCTCGCGGGCGTCCTCGATGGCCTTGATCGCGGCGGGGGCGTCGGCCTCCGGCAGCGTCAGCGAGATCGCGACCGTGTCGTCCACGGTCGAGGAGTTCTGCACGATCATGTCGATGTTCGCACCGGTGTCGGCGACCACGTCGAACAGCAGCGCGGCGCGGCCGGGGACGTCCGGCACCTCGACCACGGTGATCTTGCCTTCGCTGCGGTCGTGGGCGACGCCCGAGATGATCGGCGCCTCGAGGCCCGGTGCTGCGATGTCCTGCATGGGGAGCTCCTTGCTCGGGTCGGCGGCGTCGCGTCGGACGACGTCCGCGGTGGGGAGGGTGACGTCGGGGTCGAGGGGGATCTCGCGCGCGGGATCGTCGGCGACGATCGTCCCCACGCGGCCGGAGTACGAGGACCGCACGTGCAGCGGCACCCCGTAGCGGCGCGCGTACTCGACGCTGCGCGCCATCAGGATCTTCGAACCGTTCGCGGCCATCTCCAGCATCTCCTCGCTGGAGATCAGCGGCACCCGACGGGCCGCCGGGGCGATGCGGGGATCGGCGGTGAACACGCCGTCGACGTCGGAGTAGATCTCGCACACGTCCGCGTCCAGGGCGGCGGCGAGCGCCACCGCGGTCACGTCCGAGCCGCCGCGGCCCAGCGTGGTGATCTCCTTGGAATCGTGCGAGACGCCCTGGAAGCCGGCGACGATCGCCACGGCACCGGTGTCCACGGCCTCCTGGATGCGACCCGGGGTGACGTCGCGGATCTGCGCCTTGCCGTGGTCGCTGTCGGTGATGAGGCCGGCCTGCGACCCGGTGTAGGCGCGCGCGACGACGCCGACCTCGTTCAGCGCCATCGACAGCACCGCCATCGAGATGCGCTCCCCCGCGGTGATCAGCATGTCCATCTCCCGCGGCGGCGGGTTCGGGGTCACCTGCTCGGCGAGGTCGATCAGATCATCGGTGGTGTCGCCCATCGCGGAGACCACGACGACCACCTTGTGGCCGGCCTTCGAGTAGAGGGCGATGCGCTTCGCGACGCGCTTGATGGAGTCGGCGTCAGCGACGGAGGATCC
The DNA here is from genome assembly GCA_964535185.1 of uncultured Corynebacterium sp. Classification (GTDB taxonomy): domain Bacteria; phylum Actinomycetota; class Actinomycetes; order Actinomycetales; family Dermabacteraceae; genus Brachybacterium. The sequence goes on along the minus strand of CAZHSL010000805.1, from coordinate 49 downwards.
TCCGAATTTCTGGACGACCAGGCTCATGGGGCGGTTTCCTTCGCGGTTG
>CAZHSL010000804.1:0-1217 GCA_964535185.1 uncultured Corynebacterium sp. | reverse complement strand
TGTGGGCGATCCGCTGCCTGGCCGAGCACGCCCGCCTCACCGCCGAGCGCACCCACCGGCCCTACCAGCAGCTGTGGGGCGTGATCCAGGGCGCCCAGTACGAGGACCTGCGCCGGCAGGCTGCGCGCGACCTCGGGGCGATGGAGGAGGGCGGCTGGTCCTTCGACGGCTTCGGCATCGGAGGGGCGCTGGAGAAGGAGAACCTCGGCACCATCGTCGGCTGGGTGACCGACGAGCTGCCCGAGTCCAAGCCCCGCCATCTGCTGGGCATCAGCGAAGTCGACGACCTGTTCGTCGCGATCGCCGCCGGCGCCGACACCTTCGACTGCGTCTCCCCCTCCCGAGTGGCGCGCAACAGCGCGGTGTACACCCGCACCGGCCGCGTGAACCTCACCGGGGCGCGGTACCGCCGACAGTTCGCGCCCATCGACGAGGACTGCGACTGCTACACCTGCACCCACTACACCGCCGCCTACGTGCACCATCTGTTCCGGGCCAAGGAGATGCTCTCCTCGACGCTGTGCACGATCCACAACGAGCGCTTCGTGGTGCGCCTGGTGGACCGCATCCGCGACTCCCTGCACACCGGCGACTTCGACGCCCTGCGGGAGGAGACCACCGGCGCCTACTACGGCGCCCCGCGGTGAGCGGAGCACGACCGTGAGCCACGAGCGGACTGCGCCCGAGCATGCCGGCGGGATCGATCGGACCACGGCGCTCGGGGCCGCCGTGGCGCTGCTCGCCCTGGCCGGCGTCTGCGCGCTGCTGGGCGGCCACTTCGTGCTCGGCGCGCTGCGCCTGGCCGCCGGGGTCCTCGCCGGAGCGGGGCTCGGTGCCGCGCTGTCGGCCGTGCTCCCCACCCGCCTCGCCGCGCGGCCCCGGCTGCTGGTGGCCGCCGGCACGGCGCTGGTCGTCGCGCTGGCCCTCACCGTCCCCGCCGTGATCGCCACCCGCGTCGACCCCCTCGCGGACCGGGCCGAGGTCGCGCTCGAGCCCCTCGCCGAGGGGGACGCCGTGCACTCCCTGCCGGCGGCCGGCAGCCCCGTGATGGTGCGCCGCGCAGACGGCCCCGCCGAGGTGCTGATCGACGGCGTCGCCCACCGCGTGGACGCCTCCGCGCACGACGTGCTCGCGCTCTCCGCCGACGGGCGCCGCCTGGTGCGCGCCACCGGCGCGTCCACCGAGGTGCTCCTGCTGGACCCCACCGCCTCCACCCC
>CAZHSL010000803.1:0-1217 GCA_964535185.1 uncultured Corynebacterium sp. | reverse complement strand
GCGCCCTCGCACGTGCGGGACCGGCGTCTCAGAACTCCTGGACGTCCACGCCCTCGTCGAGCGTGTCCAGCGAGTCGCCGGTGACCAGGAAGCCGACGCGGCGCACGAGCGATACCGCATGGTCGCCGATCCGCTCGTAGAAGCGGATCAGCAGGGTCAGGTCGATCACCTCGGCGTTGGTGTAGGTGTCCTCGTCGCTGGCGGAGATCTCGCGGGAGATCGTGAGCATCAGCTCGTCGAGCTCGTCGTCCTGCTTCTCGACCTGGGCCGCGAGCGCCAGGTCCCGGGTGCGGATCACCTGCGCGGCCGCCCTCAGGGCGGTCAGACCCAGCTCCGACATCCGCGCCACCTGGTCGCGGTGCTTGGCGGGCACGGCGGTGTCGGGGTGAGCGCGCCGCGCCACCAGCGCGACGTGCGCCGCCAGGTCCCCCATCCGCTCGAGCGAGGAGCTCATGCGCAGCGAGGCGACCAGCAGGCGCAGGTCCGTGGCCACGGGAGACTGGCGGGCGAGCAGCTCGACCGCCTTCGCATCCAGCTCCAGCTGCCGTGCGTCCAGGTGCGGGTCGGCCGTGACCACCCGCTCCGCGAGGCCCAGGTCGCCCTCGAGCAGCGCGGTGGTGGCGTCCTCAAGCGCCGTCCCGACCATCTGGGACATGTCGACCAGGTCGTCGACGATGTGCCGCAGGTCGCTCTGGTACGCCTCGCGCATGGTGGTTCTCCTCAGTCCGGTGGTGCCTGGTGCTCCCCCATGCTCCCAGGGCCGCATGAACGGGAGGCGACGCTCCGTGAACATCAGGCGTCCCGCGCGTGAACTCATGGGCCGCCCGGCCCCGCCGGCCCCGCGCCGCGACCGGCGAAGGTTCCCGCTGGCCTACGCTGTACGGGTGCCCCTGTCTGCGCTCCTCGTGCTCGCCGGCGCGATCGGTCTGGTGATCGGTGTCGCTGCGACGCTGACCCTCGCCCGCACCGACCGCCGCAGCGGCCCCGGGCCCGCTCCGCTGGACCCGGTGATCCCCGAGGCGGCCACCGAGGTGCTCGCGATCCTGTCCTCCGCGTACGTGGTGCTCGACTCCGCCGGCGACGTGCTGCGCGCCTCGCCGCTGGCGTACTCCTACGGGATCGTCCGCGCGGGCGAGGGGGACTATCCCCGCCTGGCCAGCGGCGAGCTGATGGAGCTGGCGGCCGACGTGGGCCGCAACGGCGGGTTCCGGGACGAG
>CAZHSL010000802.1:0-1220 GCA_964535185.1 uncultured Corynebacterium sp. | reverse complement strand
TGAAGCGGAAGGGCGTCCATCCCCATCTGGAGCTGATGAGCGCCCGCGACTGGGGGCTGATCGTCTACGACGAGGTGCACCTGCTGCCCGCGCCGGTGTTCCGGATGACCGCGGACCTGCAGGCCCGGCGCCGGCTGGGTCTGACCGCGACGCTGGTGCGCGAGGACGGCCGCGAGGGCGAGGTCTTCTCCCTGATCGGGCCCAAGCGCTACGACGCCCCGTGGAAGGACATCGAGGCGCAGGGCTACATCGCCCCGGCGGTCTGCACCGAGGTGCGGGCCACCATGCCGGCCTCGGACCGCATGACCTACGCGATGGCGGAGGCCGCGGACCGACCCCGCCTGGGCGCCGCCCACCCGGCGAAGATCGACGCGGTCCAGCGGATCGTGCGGCGCCACCCCGGCGAGCCGACGCTCGTGATCGGCCAGTACCTCGATCAGCTCGAGGAGATCGCCGAGCGCCTGGGGGCGGACCTCATCACCGGGAGGACCCCGGTGCGCGTGCGCCAGCAGCTGTTCGACGCCTTCCGCGCCGGAGAGATCGACCGCCTGGTCGTCTCGAAGGTCGCGAACTTCTCGATCGATCTGCCCGAGGCCTCGGTCGCAGTGCAGGTCTCCGGCGCGTTCGGCTCCCGGCAGGAGGAGGCGCAGCGGCTGGGCCGCCTGCTGCGGCCCAAGGCCGACGGGCGCAGCGCGCACTTCTACACCGTGGTCATGCGCGACACCCAGGACCAGGACCATGCGGCCCACCGTCAGCGCTTCCTCGCCGAGCAGGGCTACGCCTACACGATCGTGGACGCCGAGGAGCTGGGGCAGCGCGGGCACGCCGCCGGCGGCCGCTGAGGCCCGCCGTCGGCGCGGACGGGCGGCCCCGGGCTGACGGCTGGCTAGAGTGGAGCGCGCAACAGCCCTCGCCGCCCGTCGGCCGTCCCCAGGAGATCGACATGAGCACATCCGACGATCCCACCCGCCCCACCGGCACCACGGGCCCTGCGGGCGGGGACGACGCGTCACGCCCGACGCCCCCTGCGCCCGAGGCCGAACGGCCCACCGCCCGCCCGGCCTCCCGCCCGACCGACGAGGTCGCGCCCGCCGACCGCCGCGGAGCGGACCGCCCTGCCGAGGAGCCGAGCGGCGGAGGGAAGACCGCCGGGATGTGGATCGGGCTGATCCTCGGCGCGATCATCCTGGTGCTGCTGCTGATCTTCGTGATCCAGAACA
>CAZHSL010000801.1:0-1220 GCA_964535185.1 uncultured Corynebacterium sp. | reverse complement strand
GTCGATGCTCGCGCGCTGGCGGTCGGAGGGCTCGTCGGCGAGCGCGACGCGGATCCCCTGGATGGGGTTCTTCAGCTCGTGGTCCAAACGGGTGAGGACGCGGCGATGGCGGGCGGCGAGCTGCTCGAGAGCCTGCCGTCTGGCCTGCTCGGCGCGTCGACGCTCGCGATGGGCGGCGAGCAGCGCCGGGGCGAGCACGGCGGTCGCCGCGGCGCCGAGCAGCAGCGGCACCCAGGTGAGGCGGCCGAGGACGTACACCTGCGCTCCGCCGCCGGCGGCGAGCCAGATCAGGCTCGCGAGGAGACCGAGCAGGAGCGGGCCGAGGCCGAGCGCGAGCCGGACGGCGAGGTCGCGGCTCATGCCCGCCCCACCGGGTGCACGAAGCGGTAGCCGAGGCCGGGAACGGTCTCGAGGTAGACGGGACGGGAGGCGTCGTCGCCGAGGGCACCGCGGATCTCGGCGATCCGGTGGTCGACGGCGCGGGTGGTGACGATCGCGTCGAAGCCCCATACCGTCTGCAGCAGGCGGTCGCGGCCGATGACCTCGTCGGGATGGGCCATGAGGAACTCCAGCAGCGCGAAGGCGCGCGGGGTGAGCTGCTTCTCGACGCCGTCCAGGAGGACGCGTCGGGCGGGCCGGTCGATGCGCAGCGCACCGGCCCGCAGGCTCTCGGCGGCGCTGAGCGGGGCGGTGCCGGTGCTCGCTCGGCGCAGCACGGCGCGCAGGCGGGCGAGCAGCTCCTGCGGGTCGAAGGGCTTGTTGAGGTAGTCGTCGGCCCCTTCGTCCAGGGCGGCGGCGCGCTCGAAGCTCTCGCCGACGCGGGTGAGGAGGATGACGGGCAGCCAGTCGTGCTCGGCGCGGATGCGGCGCAGCACTTCGCGGCCGTCCATGCCCGGCATCATCACATCGAGGATCACGAGGTCGGGGCGGCGCCGGGCGACGGCCCTGAGCGCCGCGGTCCCGTCGCCGGCCTCCTCGACCTCGAGGCCGCTGCGTTCGAGGACGGGGCTGAGGTGCTCCCGGATGGTCGCGTCGTCGTCCACCAGGAGCACCCGCGGCCGCGGGGCGCCGCTCGGCTCAGCCGTCATAGCGGATCTCGACGCGACGGTTCTGGGCGCGGGCGTCGGGGTCCCCCTGCCCCTCGTCGGCCACGGGCTCGCTGTCCCCGTGCCCGGTGACGGTGAGATCGAGGTCGGGGCGCGCTTCGCGGATCGGGGCGG
>CAZHSL010000800.1:0-1224 GCA_964535185.1 uncultured Corynebacterium sp. | reverse complement strand
TGGCCGGAGACGTGCACCTTCGCGTTGCCCTTGTGGACGATGTTCGCGCCGAGGTCGGTGAGCTTGTTGATGATCCCGTAGATCGCGTTCTCGTTGCCGGGGATCAGCGAGGAGGCCATCAGCACCGTGTCGCCCTCGCCGACCTGGATCTGGTGGTCGCCGTTGGCCATGCGGGCCAGGGCCGCCATCGGCTCACCCTGCGAGCCGGTGCAGACCAGCGTGATCTTGTGATCGGGCATCGACTGGATCTTGCGGAAGTCGACGACGAGGCCCTTGGGGATGTTCAGGTAGCCCAGGTCGCGGGCGATCGCCATGTTGCGCACCATCGACCGGCCCACGAACGCGACCTTGCGGCCGTTGGCGTGGGCGGCGTCGAGCACCTGCTGGATGCGGTGCACGTGGCTGGCGAAGCTGGAGACGATGATCCGCCGCGGCGAGGAGGTGAACACCTGATCGATCGCGGGGTTCAGGTCCCGCTCGGACATCGTGAAGCCGGGGACCTCGGCGTTGGTGGAGTCGGTGAGGAACAGGTCCACGCCCTCCTCGCCGAGGCGCGCGAAGGAGCGCAGGTCGGTGATGCGGCCGTCCAGCGGGAACTGGTCCATCTTGAAGTCACCGGTGTGCAGCACGGAGCCGGCCCGGGTGCGGATCATGACGGCGAGCGAGTCCGGGATGGAGTGGTTGACCGCGACGAACTCGAGGTCGAACGACCCCGCCTTGTGCTTCTGGCCCGCCTCGACCTGGATGGTCTTCGGCGTGATGCGGTGCTCCTTGAGCTTCGCGGTGATGAAGGCCAGCGTCAGCTCGGAACCGATCAGCGGGATGTCCGCCCGCTCCTTGAGCAGGTAGGGGACACCGCCGATGTGGTCCTCGTGGCCGTGGGTGAGGACGATGCACTCGATGTCGTCGAGGCGGTCGCGGATGGAGGTGAAGTCCGGCAGGATCACGTCGATGCCGGGCTGGTGCTCCTCGGGGAACAGCACGCCGCAGTCGACGATCATCAGCTTGCCGGCGTGCTCGAACACGGTCATGTTGCGGCCCACCTCGCCGAGGCCGCCGAGGGCGGTGATGCGCATGCCGTTCTTGGGCAGGCGCGGCGGTGCGGTGAGCTTGGTGCGGGGGGAGGGCATGAGGGAGTCTCAATCGTCGAAGGGTCAGGGTCTCAGGTCTGTGATGGCGCGCGCGACTCAGCGGTCGCAGCGGCGTCCACCCCACAAACGTACG
>CAZHSL010000799.1:0-1224 GCA_964535185.1 uncultured Corynebacterium sp. | reverse complement strand
TCGATCGCGGGCGGGCAGGTGCGGTTGTCCTGGGAGGCGAACTACGACCCGGACGATGCCGAACTGACCTATGAGGTCCTTCGACAGGGAGTCTCCGAGCCCCTGTACACGACCACGTCCCGTTCGACGTTCTGGGTGCGTGACCGGATGGCCTTCACCGACCGAGGCCTGGTGGGCGGACAGACCTACAACTACCAGGTGCGCGTCACCGACCCTCATGGCAACTGGACGCGTTCGGACTGGACCCCCGTCACGGTATCCACCACGGATGTGCCGACCACGTCATACTCCGACTCCGTACTGCAGACGGATCCGGTGCACTACTGGCCGCTGGGTGAGCCGTCTGGAACGACCGCTTACGACTGGGCGGGCGCGAACGACATGTCGCTCACCCAGAACACCGTCCGGGCTCAGCCCGGGCAGGTCATCGCGGACGGAGAGAGCTCGGCGTCGACCCGGTTCAACGGCTTCTCCTCGTCCGGCGGTACCTCCACATCCGTGCAAGGGCCGAACACCTTCAGCGTCGAAGCCTGGTTCAGGACGACGAGCAGTTCCGGTGGCAAGATCGTAGGCTTCGGGAACAGCAGAACCGGTGAATCGAGCAGCTACGACCGGCACATCTACCTCGATTCGGACGGCCAGATCACCTTCGGCGTCTACCCGGGGGCCGCCCGCACGGTGAGCAGCGACTCCGGATACAACGACGGCAGCTGGCATCACGTCGTCGGGACCCTCGGACCGGATGGCATGGCCCTCTACGTGGACGGGAACCGGGTCGGAGAATCCGCTGACACAGTCTCGGCGCAGGACTACGCCGGATACTGGCGCGTGGGAGGGGACAAGCTCAGCGGCTGGCCCGACAGCGGGTCCTCCATCTATCTCGCCGGGGATATCGCGGATGTCGCGGTGTACGACAAGGTGCTGACGCTCGGCCAGATCGACGAGCACTGGACGGCATCGGGTCGCGAGTCGACGCTCTCCGGGTTCCCGGAGCCCGCGTTCGAGTTCTCGGTCGACGGCATGGACGTCGAGTTCGACGGCACCGAGTCGACCGATGCCGAGGGTGCGATCTCCGACTATCTCTGGGATTTCGGTGACGGGTCCACTGGCGAGGGTGCGACGGCGGCTCACACGTATGGCGAGGCCGGCACGTACACAGTGACCCTCACGGTCACTGATGAAGACGGGCTGACCGCGAGCGTCTCCGAGGACGTGGTCGTCGAG
>CAZHSL010000798.1:0-1225 GCA_964535185.1 uncultured Corynebacterium sp. | reverse complement strand
GGATCGCGTAGATGCCCACCTTCGTCAGCAGGCCCGCGAACACGGCGGTGACCGGGGCGGGGGCGGTGGGGTAGGAATCCGGCAGCCAGGCGCTCAGCGGGAAGATCGCCGCCTTGATGGCGAAGGCCACCAGCAGCATCAGCTCCAGGATCATCCGGGTGCCGGATTCCAGGCCGTCCAGCCGCACCGCCATCTCCGCCAGGTTGACCGTGCCCACCGCGGCGTACACGGCGGCGATCGCGGCGAGGAAGAACACCGAGCTCAGCAGCGAGACGATCACGTACGTGGTGGCGGCGCGGACCCGGCTGGCGGAGCCGCCGAGGGTGAGCAGCACGTAGCTCGCCGCGAGCAGCACTTCGAAGCCGACGTAGAGGTTGAACAGGTCGCCGGCGAGAAAGGCCATCGACACCCCGGCCGTCAGGGCGAGGTAGGTGGGGTGGTAGATCGCCACCGGGGTGCGCTCGATGTTCTCGCTGACGGTCTGGGCGCTCGAGTAGACCAGCACCGCGAGCGTGACGACGCTCGAGACCAGCAGCATCAGCGCGGTGAGGCGGTCCGCGACCAGCACGATGCCCAGCTGGGGTGTCCAGTTGCCGATCTGCAGCACCAGCACCCCGGCCTGGGTGACGTAGTAGCCGAGCAGCAGGGCGACGCAGACGATCGCGACCAGGGTGAGGATCGCGACCCACAGCTGGATCCGGGCCTGGTGGCGCAGCAGCAGCGTGAACGCCGCACCGCCCAGCGGGAGCATCACCGGCAGGGCCAGGAGGAGCTCGATGCTCATCCCTCACCTCGTCCCTGCGGGTCCTCGTCGTCGGTCTCGGTGGCGGGCCCGGTCCCTGGGGCGGCGGCACGGCCCGGTTCGTCCGATGCGCCGTCGGCCGTGTCGGATCCGTCGGGCGGGACGTCCTGGCGCGGCCGCCCGCGGCGGGGCCCCCGACGGCGGCCCCTCGAGGCGCGGCGCCGCCCGCCGCGGGCCGGCAGCGGCTCGTAGCCCTCGTCGGCCTCGGTGGCGTCCTGCGGGACGTCCTCGGCGCTGGTGAGGTCCGAGCCCAGCGGGTCCTCGTCCTCCGGCCGGAACATCCCCTGGGACTGTGCCAGCGCACCGCGCCGGGACTCCTCGGACAGGGCCTGCGACCACGGGAGGTGCTCGGCGTCCTCGGTCCGCCGGCGGCGGCGGCGCAGCACCCTGCGGTCCTCGACGTCGTCGGGGACCTCGTCGTGG
>CAZHSL010000797.1:0-1225 GCA_964535185.1 uncultured Corynebacterium sp. | reverse complement strand
CCGGCCGAGCGACCAGACCCCGTCCATCGGGGTGCTCACAAGGTAACGGGGCACGAGGGCGATGCTAGTGCGCATCGAGGCCCGTCACGGGTGCCCTACGAGCAGTCGCAGGGAACCCTCGAAGCTCGGCCGGGTGCGCAGATGGCCGTGCCGGGCGTCCCACACGCCGCTGCCGAGATCGGCGCGCAGCTCTCGGTCGAAACGGTCGGCGACGGCTCGGTCCACGAAGCTCCAGGCCGAGTTCGCGAGGCGGGCGCCCGGGTCCAGCAGCGCCTCGGGCCGGCCGTAGTACGCCTCGGAGAAGCCATCGGTGCACTGCAGCGGGATCGGCAGCGCCGTGACCGTCACGGTCCCGCCGAGCGCATTCCGGATGTCCTCGATCCGCGGGTATCGCGCCGCTTCGGTCGCGATGACCTCCGGCGCGTACTCGTCAAGCCACGAGGACCGCAGCGCCTGCGGATCGCAGGTGAGGATGACGACCGGCCCGCTGGTGACCCGGCGTGCTTCCCGCAGGCCCGCGCGAAGGTCCCGCCACTGGTGGACTGTGAAGGAGGCGAGGGCGGCGTCGAAGGTGTCGTCGGGGAACGGGAGATGCTCAGCCGCCGCATCGAGGGCAGGGGCGGCGCCGGCAGAGCGCTGTGCGCGCATCGCGGCGCTGGGTTCGATCGCCGTGACCTCGACAGACGTGGGCTCATAGGACCCTGCGCCCGCTCCGATGTTCACCAGGGTCCTTGCGTCGCCGAGCGCGTCGGTGATCGCGGTGAGGAAGGCGGGCTCCGGTCGCCGGTACCGGGCGTAGTCGAGGCCGATGACTCCGTAGTCGGCGTCGCCTGCACTGCCGTCGCCGGGGCGTGGATCCGGTCGTCTCGTCGGGTCGGGCTGCTTCTCGCTCATGTCACCCACCCTCGTGCCCGCCGGCGAACGGCGCCATCGGCGTGAGGGCCACTGTCCGGACGGATCACGCCAGATCGGCTCGGCAGGGGTGCTGCGACCGCCGCCCACCGTCTCCTGGGACCCGCAACTGCCGATAAGCTCCTCGTCAGGGGTACATGACCGGGCCCGCACAGGCCGGCCACGCGAGAGGGGCACAGAGATGTCGGAGACGAACTACCCGTACGGCGCCGCAGGGAGCCCGAACCCTCCCGGCGGCCGGTCGCCCCAGGGCTCCGAGGCCTACGGCTACGGCGAGAACCCGCCCGCCTCGGCGCCGCCCGAGAACTCCTTC
>CAZHSL010000796.1:0-1226 GCA_964535185.1 uncultured Corynebacterium sp. | reverse complement strand
CGGGGGCCGTGGTCGCGGGGCAGCACGATCGGCTCCTGGGAGGCGTCGAGCCAGAGGGTCCGGCCCTCGCCGTCGCTCTCGCCGAGGTGCACCTGCACCGACAGCGCCGCATCGACCGGCACGGCACGGCGCACCACGGCCAGCGCGATCGGCCCCAGATCGGCGTGGATCGCGGCGGAGGTGACGGTGCCGACGACCTTCCCCTCGGAGTCGCCGAGCCGCACCTCGCCGCCCGCGGCGGCCGGCACGTCCTGGGACCCGTCGAGGTGGAGCATGACCAGGCGTCGGGGCGGCTGCCCGAGGTTGAGGACCTTCGCGACCGTCTCCTGCCCGCGGTAGCAGCCCTTGGTGGTGTGCACGGTGGTGCGCAGCAGGTCCAGCTCGTGGGGGATGCTGCGCTCGTCGACCTCCCGGGCGGCGCGCGCACGATGGTCCGCGATCCGCAGCGCCTCCCAGGAGCTCATCCCGGCCAGGTGCTCACGGCGCCAGGGCAGCTGCTCGAGCGCCGCGCCGTCGAGGATGGTGAGCACGGCGCCCACCGGGTCCTCCGGGTCGGGGCCGTAGGCCACGCCGCCGGGGGCGACCTCGGGCCAGGGCTCGGCCCACACGGCGACGGGCGCGGGGAGCCCCAGCTCGGGCAGCACCTCGCCGGCGGGGGAGAGGGCGCCGAGGACCCGCAGGTCGTCACGATCGGTGAGCTCGACGCGTGCGGCGAAGCGCATCATCTCCAGGTAGCGGCGCAGACCGGCGCGGTGACCGGGGTCCGTCACCAGCAGCAGCGCGTCCTCGTCCAGCACCACGGCCGAGGCCAGGTGCTCGACGCGGCCCTGCGGCGAGAGCACGGCCAGCGAGGAGGACGAGCCGACGGGGGTGCCGGAGAGGGCCTGCGTGGTGACGGTGGTCATCCAGGTGCGGGCGTCCGCGCCGCGCACCTCGAGGAGCTCGAGGTGCCCGAGATCGACCACCGCGGTGCCGTCGAGCAGATGCCGCTGCTCGCGCAGCGGTGCGCCGTAATGGGCCGGGACCGCCGCGTCGGGGCCGTCTCCGAGCACTGCGCCCTCGCGCAGCAGGGGACGGACATCGCGGACGGGATCAGACACGGTTCATCTCCAGGGACAGGTAGGGGGTCAGTGCGGTCTCACCGGGGGCGCCGTCGGGGACGGGCCGGCGGTGCTCCCACAGCCACATCAGGCGGCCGCTGACGTAGCCGAACATGCGGGTCGCGG
>CAZHSL010000795.1:0-1227 GCA_964535185.1 uncultured Corynebacterium sp. | reverse complement strand
TCGACAGGAGGGACAACGATGTCCAAGGTCTCGGACGACGTCGCCGCACAGCTCACCGCAGTGCTGCGCGACGGCATGACCATCGCGGTCGGGGGATTCGGCCTGTGCGGGATCCCCACCGATCTGATCACCATCGTGCGCGACAGCGGGGTCACCGGCCTCACCGTCGCCTCGAACAACCTCGGCGTGGACGGCAAGGGGCTGGGGATCCTGCTGGAGAACGGGCAGATCACGAAGGTGCTCTCCAGCTATGTCGGGGAGAACAAGCTGTTCATGACGCAGTACATCGACGGGGACCTCGACGTGGAGTTCGTCCCCCAGGGCACCCTCGCCGAGCGGATGCGCGCCGGCGGCTGCGGCATCCCCGCGTTCTACACCCCCACCGGGTACGGCACCCCGATCGCGGAGGGCAAGCCCACCGCCGAGTTCGACGGCCGCACCTACGTGCTCGAGCGGGCGATCAACGCCGACGTCGCCCTGGTGCACGCCCACACCGCGGATCACTACGGCAACCTCCGCTACCGCCTCACCGCCCGCAACTTCAACCCGCTCGCGGCGATGTGCGGACGGGTCACGTTCGCCGAGGCGGAGCACATCGTCGAGCCCGGCGGGATCGGTCCCGACGACATCCACACCCCCGGCGTGTTCGTGCAGCATCTGATGCAGGCCACCGCCGAGAAGCACATCGAGCAGCGCACCGTGCACCCCCGCCCGGGGACGCCGGGCTCCGAGACGCAGGAGGTGGCCTGAGATGGCCTGGACCCGTGACGAGATGGCCGCGATCGCGGCGGCCGAGCTGAACGACGGCGACTACGTGAACCTCGGCATCGGCATGCCGACCCTGGTCGCCAACAACCTCCCGCCGGGTGTGGACATCACCCTGCAGTCCGAGAACGGCGTGATGGGCATGGGGCCCTGGCCCTACGAGGGCGAGGAGGACCCGGACCTCATCAACGCCGGCAAGCAGACCATCACCCTGCTGCCGGGGGCGACCATCTTCGATTCCGCCACCAGCTTCGGCATGATCCGCGGCGGCACGATGGGCACCGCGATCCTGGGCGCGATGCAGGTCACCGGCACCGGCGACATCGCCAACTGGCAGATCCCCGGCAAGCTCGTCAAGGGCATGGGCGGGGCGATGGACCTGGTCGCCGGCGCGAGGCGCGTGGTGGTGATGATGCAGCACGCCGCCAAGGACGGCTCGGCGAAGATCGTGCACGAGTGCTC
>CAZHSL010000794.1:0-1228 GCA_964535185.1 uncultured Corynebacterium sp. | reverse complement strand
TGTCGAGCCATCCCCCTCCCTGCCCCTTCAGGAGCTCTCATGATGGACAACTCCGCGCGCCGTATCGGGCGCGGCGTGACCGTCGGCCTCGGTGCCGCCGCGGTCGCCTTCGCCTCGGCCGTGGTGCCGATCGGTGCGGCTGCGGCCGCCGAGACCGGTGACGAGGTCACCCTGATGACCTTCAACGACTTCCACGGCGCCCTGGGCGGCGCCGAGGGCCTGGTCTGCGCCGTCGAGACCGTGCGCGGCGAGGCCGAGGCCTCGTTCCTGTTCTCCGCGGGCGACAACGTCGGCGGCTCGGCCTTCGAATCCGCGGTCCAGAACGACGAGCCGACGCTCGACGTGCTGAACGCGATGGAGGTCGACGCCTCCGCGATCGGCAACCACGAGTACGACCAGGGCCTCGACGATCTTCAGGATCGCATCGAGGAGCACGCCGAGTTCCCGTACCTCGCCGCGAACGTGTACGACGAGGAGAGCGGGGAGAGGCTCCATGACGCGTACAAGGTCATCGACCGCGACGGTGTCAAGGTCGCCGTGATCGGCGCGGTCACCACCAAGACCGTCGGCAAGGTCAGCCCCGCCGCGATCGAGGGGCTCGAGTTCGGCGACCCGGTCGACGCGGTCAACGACGTCGTCGAGGAGATGGAGGCCGACGGGGTCGAGTACGACGTCCTCGTCGCCTCGTACCACGAGGGCGCCAGCGCGAACGCCGATCCCGGCGTCGCCCCGGACAACACCGACCCGATCTTCGACAAGATCGTCGAGGAGACCTCCGGGGAGGTCGACGCGATCTTCAACGGCGACTCCCACCGCGCCTACAACTTCAACGCCCCCGTCCCCGGCCAGGAGGGTGAGGAGCGCCCGATCATCCAGACCGGTGCCAGCGCCGAGTACCTCGGCACCGTCACGCTGAGGGCCGACGAGGAGGGCGACTGGGACGTCTCCGCCGCCCCCGAGCTGGTACCCACCGCGCTGCCCGAGGGCGCGAGCTGTGGCGTGGAGTCCGAGGTCGTCACCGACGTCACCGACATCGCGAATGCCGCGATCGATCAGGCCGCTGTCGTCGGCGCCGAAGCCGTCGGCTCCGTGGCCGGGGATCTCACCACCTCGTGGGACGACACCAAGGCCTCCTACCAGGACGGCATCCGCACCGCGGACGCGCCGATCGGCAACCAGGCCACCACCAAGGGCGACAACCGCATGCGCCACTCCGCCGCGGGCGACA
>CAZHSL010000793.1:0-1228 GCA_964535185.1 uncultured Corynebacterium sp. | reverse complement strand
CCGAGGTCATCCTCAACATCAAGAACCTGGTCGTCTCCTCGGAGAACGACGAGCCCGTCGTGATGTACCTGCGCCGTGAGGAGGCCGGCCGCGTCACCGCCGCCGACATCACCCCGCCGGCCGGTGTGGAGATCCACAACCCCGATCTGCACATCGCGACCCTCAATGAGAAGGGCCGCCTGGAGATCGAGCTGATCGTCGAGCGCGGTCGCGGCTACGTCTCCGCAGCGCAGAACAAGGGCGTCGACGGCGAGATCGGCCGCGTGCCGGTCGACTCGATCTACTCGCCCGTGCTGAAGGTGACCTACAAGGTCGAGGCGACCCGTGTCGAGCAGCGCACCGACTTCGACAAGCTCATCGTCGACGTCGAGACCAAGCCGGCCATCTCCCCGCGCGACGCGGTGGCCTCGGCCGGCAAGACCCTGGTCGAGCTGTTCGGCCTGGCCCACGAGCTGAACCAGGAGGCGGAGGGCATCGAGATCGGCCCCTCGCCCACGGATCAGGCGCTGGCCGCCGATCTGGCGCTGCCGATCAACGACCTCAACCTCACGGTGCGGTCGTACAACTGCCTGATGCGCGAGGGTGTCCACACCGTCGGCGAGCTGACCGCCCGTTCCGAGGCCGATCTGCTCGACATCCGCAACTTCGGCCAGAAGTCCATCGACGAGGTCAAGGCCAAGCTCGCCGACCTCGGGCTGTCGCTGAAGGACTCCCCGGCCGGCTTCGACCCGTCGGCCCTGGACTCCTACTCCGACGACTTCGGCGACCAGTACTGACCTCAATCTTTCCTCAAGGAGAACGACCATGCCTGCACCCACCAAGGGCACGCGGCTCGGCGGATCCCCCGCTCACGAGCGGATGATCATCGCCGGTCTCGCCACCGAGCTGTTCCGCCACAAGGCGATCACCACCACCGAGACCAAGGCGAAGCGCCTGCGCCCGCACGCCGAGCGCCTCATCACCCAGGCGAAGAAGGGCGATCTCGCCTCCCGTCGCCGCGTCATGGAGACCATCCGTGACAAGGGTGTCGTCTACACGCTGTTCGAGGAGATCGCCCCGACGTTCGCGGAGCGTCCCGGCGGTTACACCCGCATCACCAAGATCGGCCCCCGCAAGGGCGACAACGCCCCGATGGCCGTGATCGAGCTGGTCACCGAGGAGTACTCCCCGAAGCAGGCCGTGGTGAAGGAGGCCGAGGGCGCCGCCAAGAACGCCTCCAAGGCCGACG
>CAZHSL010000792.1:0-1236 GCA_964535185.1 uncultured Corynebacterium sp. | reverse complement strand
ACGGATCATCGACTGCGCGGGGTCATTGGGCATCAGGCGGGGCAGCACGAAGTTCAGCACTACCGACACGAAGAAGACCACCAGATATGTCGCCGCCCGTTTGCCCAGGAAGACCAAGTTCGGGGGGACGCGGCGGCGCCTGCCGGGAGGTGCATCGGGGGCGGGCGCTTCGCCCGCCTGCGACGTCGATGTCGCGCTCGTGGTCACTGCTTCTCCTGTCGTGTGCCGCCAGTGGCACTGCGAAGCCTCACGGCAGCCTGTGAGACACGTTACTTAACCGGTGAACCAGAGCTTAATCGCTACAGAGCTCGTTGCGTCAATCGTGACCGTTCGTGTCGTTCTCGTGACCTCAGAGCAGAGGTGAAACAGGGTGGCTGATCATGCAGTTGGGTGTATATACTTCCGTCATGTCTTCCGAGTCCGGTGCTGTCCCTCCCGCCCCGTCCGCCGCTGCCGCCGCGCCGGCCGAGCGCACGACCCGCCGTCCCCGCGTCGCCGTGGTGGGGGCGTCCGGCTACGCCGGGGGAGAGACGCTGCGGCTGCTCGCCGCGCACCCGGGACTCGAGGTGGCGACCGTGACGGCCCACTCGAGCGCCGGAAAGCGGCTCTCGGAGGTGGCCCCGCACATCGACCTCGGTCACGATCCCGTGCTGGCCGAGACGAGCGTCGCCGCACTGCGCGGGCACGACGTGGTCGTGCTCGCCCTGCCCCACGGCCAGTCCGGCACGATCGCCGCCTCGCTCCGGGCCGAGGACCCGGGCGTGCTCGTCCTCGACCTCGGGGCCGACCATCGCCTCGAGAGCGCCGAGGAGTGGACCGCCTACTACGGCAGCGAGCACTCCGGCACCTGGACCTACGGGATGCCCGAGCTCCCGCTGGCCGACGGCACCCGCCAGCGCGAACAGCTGCGCGAAGCACGCGAGATCGCCGTGCCCGGCTGCAACGCCACCGCCGTCACCCTCGCCCTCGCACCCCTGGTCCGTGCCGGCGTCGTCGACGCCGCACACCTCGGCGCCGTGCTCCCCGTCGGCTACTCGGGGGCCGGTCGCGCCGCCAAGCAGCACCTGATGTTCAGCGAGGCGCACGGCAGCGCCGCGCCCTACGCCGTGGGCGGCACCCACCGCCACGTCCCCGAGGTGCTGCAGAACCTGCGCCGCGCCACCGGGCGGGACGATCAGCGCCTCGGCTTCACCCCCGTGCTGGTGCCGATGAGCCGCGGCATCCTCGCCGTGTGCA
>CAZHSL010000791.1:0-1237 GCA_964535185.1 uncultured Corynebacterium sp. | reverse complement strand
CCGAGCGCGACGTGGAGATCCTGCTGGCCGCGCTGCCCGAGTCGCTGGAGCGCTCGCGCGCCGTCGGTGCCCTGTTCGGCTGATCCGCTCCGGAGCGCCCCGGGCAGGGCCTCGCTCACGCCAGGAGCCGCTCGATCTGTCGCAGCCCCACCTGCTCGAAGGACCCGGCGCCCACCCGGTGGGACCAGGCGGCGGTGCTGACCGCCTCGGTGACCAGGGTGCGGCGCCACAGCGCTGGCTCCCGCGGATCGGCACCGTAGCCCTCGAGGAATGCCGCCTCGAGCCGCGGATCCCGCTCGAAGTCCTGGCGGGCCAGGCGGGCGAAGTCCTCCACGGCCGGCCGCAGGTCGAAGCGGCCCAGGTCGATCACCCGCACCTCGCCCTCGTCGATCAGCCAGTTGCGTGGCTGCCAGTCCCCGTGGGTCGGGACCAGCGTGACGTCCTCGCCGTCCTCCCATCGCGTGATCTCCGCGCGCAGCGCACGCACGGCCGGCGCCGGGATGCGATGCGGGCCGGCCAGCCATCCCAGCACCCGGTCCCGCAACCGCGTCGTCCAGTCGGCGGCGAGCTCGCGGTGCTGACCGTGGAAGTCCGCGAGCAGGCGCCCTGCCTGCCGATACGTCCCCGGCGCGTCCTGGGCGGGGTCACCCTCGACCAGCCTGCCCGGGAGGTACCGGGTCACCAGCAGCTTCGCCGCGTCCTCCGCGTGCAGCAGCAGCGGTGCGCGGCCGGTGCGGGTCCACACCCCCAGCCACGTCCGGTGGGCGCGCAGCTCTCGCGCGATGTGGTGGTCCTGTGCGTCCCCGGCCTTGACGATCACCCGCCCGCTCGGCCCGGCGAGCTCCAGCACGGTGGTGCCCACCAGCTGCCAGCTGTGCTCCGCGACCAGGTGGGCGTCCGGCAACCATCGCGCGATCAGCTCTCGCTGACGGGAGGTGAGGCCGGGCAGTTCGTCCACGCCGTGACCGTAGCAGGACAGGGGGCGCATCTCACGTCCACCGGACCTGAACGGGGGCCGGGCCGTCCGTACACTCGGTGTGCAGACCATGTCACGATCCCCAGGAGGACGACGACCGGATGAAGGTGCTGGCAGCGATGAGCGGCGGTGTGGACTCCGCCGTGGCCGCCGCCCGAGCGGCCGAGGCCGGCCACGAGGTGGTCGGAGTGCACATGGCGCTGTCGAAGAACCGCGACCAGACCCGCAGCGGCTCCCGCGGCTGCTGCACCGTCGAGGACG
>CAZHSL010000790.1:0-1242 GCA_964535185.1 uncultured Corynebacterium sp. | reverse complement strand
CGGAGACCTCCTTCCACACCTTCACGCGCTCCTCGAGCGGGAGGATCGGGGTGACGGAGTTCGAGCCGAGCTCCACGTCGATCTCGCGGCGCACCAGGTTGTCCACGATCGTGACGTCGTGGCCCTTCTGCGAGAGGTACAGGGCAGTGGGCCAGCCGCAGAAACCATCTCCGCCGGCGACGACGATCTTCATCTCGTGAGTCCTCCATCAGGTGCTGTGCCGGCGTGCGAGGTGCAGCGCAGCCGGATTGTGCAAGTCCGTGTCCGCTCATAACGTAGTGCAGGTCGGGGACGCCTCAAAGCAGGGGCGGGCCCGGTCTGAACAGCGGAGGAACGGATCGTGAACACGGTGTACGACGAGCGCGCGGCAGGTCGCACCCCCTGCTCCGGATCCACTGTATCCCCCGGCCCCGGGCGCGTGCTGGGCACCCCGCGGCCGCTGCCGGACACCTCCCGGCGCGTGCTGGTGATGGCCATCGTCAACCGCACCCGCGACTCCTTCTTCGACGAGGGCCGCACCTGGGACCTGGAGGCCGCGGTCGACGCCGGGCTCGCGGCCGGCCGGGACGGCGCCGACCTCGTCGACATCGGCGGCGTGAAGTTCGCCCCCGGGGAGCCGGTGCCCGCGGCGGAGGAGAGCGACCGGGTGGTGCCGGTCATGGCCGCGCTGCGCGAGCGGCTGCCCCGGCATGTGCTGCTCTCGGTCGACACCTTCCACGCCTCGGTGGCGCGGGATGCGATCGCCGCCGGTGCGGACGTCATCAACGACACCACCGGGCTGTCGGACCCGCAGATGGCCCCCGTGGTGGCCGGGACCGGCGCCTCGCTGATCCTCACCCATTCGGCGGCGCAGCCGCGCCGGCCGCTCCCCCACCCGCACTACGACGACGTGGTCGCCGAGGTGCGGGAGTTCCTCGCGGACCGGCTCGAGCGCGCCCTCGGGGCGGGTATCGACCGGTCCCGGATCGTGCTCGACCCGGGGCCGGACCTCAACAAGTCCACCGTCCAGACCCTCGAGCTGATGCGGGGCTTCGGGCAGTTCGCCGAGCTCGGGCTGCCGCTGCTGGCGGCGCTGAGCCGCAAGGACTTCGTGGGCGAGTCGCTGGGGCTGGCCAAGGAGGACCGGCTCGAGGGCTCGCTCGCGGCCGCCGCCTGGGCGGTGCAGCACGGCGCGAGGATGCTGCGGGTGCACGACGTGCGGGCCACGGTGCGCCTGGTGCGGATGCTCGAGGTGCTCGCCGG
>CAZHSL010000789.1:0-1248 GCA_964535185.1 uncultured Corynebacterium sp. | reverse complement strand
GGACCTCATCAATCTCCACCACCGCTCCCCCGACGACATCATGCCGATCCTGGTGCGCAACGCCCGGCTCGAAGCGCACACCGACGGGTCCTGGCACCACCTCGCCTCCCTGAAGGAGAACTGCGAGCGCCGCCGCCTACTGCGCCTGGACGCGCCCGTGCACCACCGCGATCCGGCTCGTCGTCGAGGACACCCACGGCGTGCCCGAGGCGCGGGTGGTGGGGGTGCGGACGTACGGGAACCGATGACCCGGTCGGGTGGTGAGGGCCGGGCGGGAGGCGTTGCCGCCCGACCCGGGCCGAACTCACGCTCCCGCACGCCGACACCGGCGCCACCAGTGTCTGTGCGATGACCACACCTCCGTACGCCCGGGGCTCCGCCCAGCGGGGTTCACCCTCGTCTCCGGCGCGTAGGAAGTTCACGAACCACGATCCCCGTGGTCGAATCGCTCGGCGGCCCCACCGACATCATGTTGCGGATCGGGGAGGAGGGTCTCGGGGCCAGTGCGCCTCGAGGTCTCCCCATCGCTCGTCTGGCCTGCGCCTGGGAGCCTCTTGACCCTCCGCAAGAGCTGACTAAGCTGGCAATTCAGCATCCTCGCGTCATGGGAGACGTCATGGCTGGTCGATCCACAGGTCTCAAACGTCAGTTGTCGTTGGTCAGCCTGGTCGCCCTGGCGGCCGGCGCAGTGCTGGGAGGCTGGCTCGCCGAAGCTCCCTACTGGTTCGAGCTCACGGGGGCCGGCGCAGCACTGATCTTCCCGATCCTCGCGGTCATCCTGATTCCCATCGGGCTCGCCTTCGCGGAGCTCACCTCGGCGATGCCGTTCTCCTCCTCGGTGGACGTCTGGTCCTCCAGCGCGATGAACCCCACCATGGGCTGGGCGACGCAGTGGCTGTTCTTCCTGGTCCAGGTGGTGGAGCCGCCGCTGGTGGCATTCATCTTCGTCACCGCGGCGAACTACTTCGTCGATGTGCCGGCCCCGGCGCAGCCGCTGATCGCGATCGCGATCATGGTGCTCTGGTACATCTTCTCGAATTTCAACATCCGCCTCACAGGCGTGATGGCGATCGTGCTGTTCCTGGTGATGGTGAGCATCACCGTGGGCACCTCGATCTTCTACTTCTCCAGCGGCAACTGGGACTACAGCAACGTCTCCGAGCACGGTGGTCTGTTCCCCCACGGGATGATGGGCGCGGTCGCCGCCGGCTCGGCGCTGGTGCTGAAGTACATCGGCTTCGCGATGAC
>CAZHSL010000788.1:0-1256 GCA_964535185.1 uncultured Corynebacterium sp. | reverse complement strand
AGCCAGTCCTCGTCGTCCCGGCGCAGGGCGACGTCGAAGGTGACCATCGCGGAGGCCTCCGCGCGGTGCATGACGTAGTAGCGGCTGGCGGCGCTGGCCACGCCGAAGCGGATCAGCGTGGCGCTCTGGGCCTCGTCCGCATCGCACTCGAAGAACGCCCCCTCATGCTCCGGGGCGGCGAAGAACTCCTCGAGTAGGCGTGCGGTCCCCTCACGCTGGTCGCCGCTGACCACCAGCAGCAGGTGGTGGGCGTACCGGTCGCGGAAACCGGCCAGCCGTGCCGGGATCTTCTCCGGCACCAGCGAGAACAGCTTCTGGGAGATCGCGTCGGCGACCGACGGACCGAACCCCGGCAGCTTCGCGAACACTCCGTTCGCCCAGCTCTTCAGCGCGAACATGCGCACCAGGGTGCGGGAGCCGGCGTGCTTGAGGGAGACGTAGGTGTCCTTGCCGTACTCGACGGCGAGATCGAAGGCGTGCGCGCTCATGTACTCGCCGGAGATCGGCAGCGGAGCGTCGGCGGCGAGGAACGTGCGCCGCAGCGCCTCGAGATCTGCGGGCCGGTCCGTGCCGATGTAGAACGTGGCCTTGTCCTGCTCGAGCGGGAAGGTGCGGGTGCGCACGGCGAACACCATGAGCTTGCCCGCGCAGCCGGAGGCCTCGTGGAGGAAGGTCGGATCCGCGTTGAAGCGGGCCGGGGAATCCGCGAGCTCGCGCACGTGCTCGGCGTAGGCGGTGCCGGTGGAATCCGGCGGCGGCGGAGTGACGTCGGCGGCGTCCCACTGGCCGCGCTGCAGCCTGTCCAGGATGTGCGTGGGATCGGAGCCGAGGTCGATGCCGAGGTGGTTCACCAGGTGGATCTGCCCGTGCTCGTCGACGCGCGCGAAGAGCGCCTGCTCCGTATAGGCCGGTCCCTTGCGGATCTGGGTGCCGCCGGAGTTGTTCGCGATGCCGCCGACGACGCTCGCCCCGATCGAGGTCGAGCCGATGACCGAGTGCGGCTCACGCCCGTGCGGGGCGAGCTTCTCCTCGAGCGCGAAGAGGGTGGCGCCGGGCAGGCAGACCGCCTCACGGGCGTCGTGCAGGAGATGGATCTGGTCGATACGCAGCGTCGAGATGATGACGATGTCGCGGTCGTAGTCCTGGTCGCCGGGCCCGGAGCCGCCGGTGAGCCCGGTGTTGGCCGCCTGGGTGATGACGATCAGGTCGTGGTCGACGCACACCTGCAGGGCGCGCCACATGTCCACCAGCGAGCC
>CAZHSL010000787.1:0-1256 GCA_964535185.1 uncultured Corynebacterium sp. | reverse complement strand
CGCCGGCGCATCCACGGGCGGGTTCAGCGATGTGCTGCTGCGGCGGGGCGCGGCCGCGGTGATCGCCGTCGACATCGGGCACGACCAGCTCGCCGAGCACGTGCGCACCGACCCGCGGGTGACCGTCCGGGACGGCACCAGTGTGCGGGACCTCACCCCCGAGCTCCTGGGGACCGCCGTCGACCTGCTCGTCGCCGACCTCTCCTTCATCTCGCTGCGCACGGTGATCCCGGCCCTGGCCGGAGTGGTCCGCCGCGACGGCGAGCTGCTGCTCATGGTCAAGCCGCAGTTCGAGGTGGGCCGGGCCGCGCTGCCGAGGACCGGCGTGGTCGGCGACGACACGGCACGCGCCGAGGCGGTGCGCGGCGTGGCCGAGGCCGCGGCCCGGGCGGGGCTGCGCACGGTCGCCGTCGGACCGAGCGCCCTGCCGGGGCAGGACGGGAACCGAGAGTATTTCCTCCATCTGCGGCCGCACGGCGCGACCTCCGCGCTGGACGCGCAGGCCTGTGACATGATCGAGTCGGCCGTGCGCGGGGACGGTCCGCGGCACCGCCGCGACCAGCACACCACCGAGGAGGACTGACCAGCATGCGACGGTTCCTCCTGTACGTGCACACCGGCCGGCGCGCCGCCCTGCAGGCGATGCTCAGCGTGCTCGAGGAGCTCCGGGTGCGGAACGTGCGCGGGGTGGTGGTCGACGACCAGGTCGACGAGATCCTCGCCCTCCCCGAGGAGATGGCCCCGCCGAAGCTGCTGACCTTCCTCACCAACGGCGGGGTCGACGTCGTCGACGCCGTCACCGCCGGGGACCTCGTCGAGCTCGGGATCGTGCTCGGCGGCGACGGCACCATCCTGCGCGCCCTCGAGGCGGTGCGCGCGGCCGACGTCCCCGTCCACGGCGTCAACCTCGGCCACGTGGGCTTCCTGGCCGAGAGCGAGGTCGAGGACCTCTCGATCACCGTCTCCCGCCTGCTGGACGGCGACTACGAGATCGAGGAGCGCTCCACCCTCGAGATCTCCGTGCTCGACGCCGAGGACCAGCTGCTGGCGCGGCACTGGGCGCTGAACGAGGCGTCCCTGGAGAAGGCCGACCGCAGGAAGATGATCAACGTCGCCATCGAGATCGACGGCCGGCCGGTCTCCTCCTTCGGGGCGGACGGCGTGCTGCTGTCGACCCCCACCGGTTCGACCGCCTACGCGTTCAGCGCCGGCGGCCCGGTGATCTGGCCCGAGGTCGACGCGATGATGCTGATCCC
>CAZHSL010000786.1:0-1260 GCA_964535185.1 uncultured Corynebacterium sp. | reverse complement strand
TCGTGCTGCACGACCTCAACCTCGCCGCCCGCTACGCCGACCACCTCGTCGCCGTCCGCGCCGGCGAGATCCACTCCCAGGGCTCCCCGGCCGCGGTCATCACCGAACGGATGGCCCACGAGGTCTTCGCCCTGGACGCCCACATCGCCCCGGACCCCGTCACCGGCAGCCCGATGGTGCTGCCTCGCGGACGGGACCGCACCGCCGCATCCACCCAGCCCCACCACCACGAGGAGGATCCCGTGTCCGTCACGACCGAGACGCCCCCCACCGAGCTCGTGCCCGCCCTCGAGCACTCGAGCATGCTCGCCTTCGACCTCACCGTCGCCGCGCGCCGCGCGCTCGGCCCCTCCCTGGTGCGGTTCACCTTCGCCGGCGCCGATCTCGAGCACTTCGGCACCAACTCGCACGTCCTGGACCTGCGGGTGAAGCTGATCATCCCCGGGCCCGCCTCCAGCGGCGACCACTTCGCCCCGGTGCGCCCGGGCGCGATGCTGGATCCCGGCACCCACGCCGACTGGTACCGCCGCTGGCTGCAGATCGACCCGGCCGATCGCGGCTGGATGCGCACCTACACGGTGCGCGAGCACCGGGCCGCCGGACACCCCGGCAACCTCACCGACCAGCCGGAGATCGACATCGACGTGGTGCTCCACCTGGACCCCGACCCGCAGCCCGGCCAGGGCGTCGCCGCGCGCTGGGCCGCGGACGCGCGCGTGGGCGACACCATCTCGATGCTCGGCCCCAACCGGCACCTGGTCGGCCCCGACTACGGCGGCATCGAGTTCCGCCCCGGCACCGCCCGGAACGTGCTCCTGGTGGGCGACGAGACCGCGGTGCCTGCCGTCGGCTCCATCCTCGAGGCGCTGCCCGCCTCGATCAGCGGGCACGCCCTGCTCGAGGTGCCCGAGGCGGGCGATGCCCAGCAGCTGCACAGCCGCTCCGGGGTGCAGGTGACCTGGCTGCCGCGCGAGGGACGGCCCCACGGCGAGCTGCTCGACGCCGCGGTGCGGCGCGTGATGAGCGAGAACGACGCCCAGGCGTTCCGCGACGCCGCGGCCGACGGACCGGCGTCAGCCCCCGGAGACCTCGAGGACGTCGACGTCGACGAGACCATGCTGTGGGAGACCACCACCGGTCACGGCGCCTTCTACGCCTGGCTCGCGGGGGAGGCCGCCGTGATCAAGGCGCTGCGCCGGCACCTGGTCAGCGAACTGGGCCTGGACCGCAAGCAGGTCTCCTTCATGGGGTACTGGCGGC
>CAZHSL010000785.1:0-1265 GCA_964535185.1 uncultured Corynebacterium sp. | reverse complement strand
TGCCCTCCTGGGCCCGGATCGCCCCGGCGAAGTAGCGGAAGTGGTCCGCCGCCAGAGGCAGGTCCGCATTCAGGCATTCCCGGATCGGCTTGCCGTTGTCCCAGGTCTCGGCGACGGCGAGCATCTCGAGGTTCTCCTCGATGCGGTCGGCGATCCTGTTCAGGATCACCGCGCGCTCGGCGACCGACGTCTTCCCCCAGTCCGGGGCCGCGGCGTGCGCGGCATCGAGCGCCTTCTCGATGTCCTCGGCGGTGGAGCGGGCCACCTCGGTGAAGACCTCACCGGTCACGGGGGAGGGGTTCTCGAAGTACTCGCCCTTGACGGGCGGCACCCACTGGCCGCCGATGTAGTTCTCGTAGCGGGGGTCGAAACTGACCTTCACGCCCTCGGTGCCGGGGCATGCGTAGACCGTCATGGCATTCCTTTCGCTGCGGTGCGGAGCCGACGACGTCGTCGGATGCCCGGCACCGTAATCCACGTCACGTTGCATGGACGTTGCGTCGCTAGTCGTGTTCGCCGCGCAGGGCGTGCGCCCGTGCGACGGCGGCCGAGCGCTCCGGGGCGTCGGCCGGGGCGAGCTCGAGGATCGCCATCAGCACCTCGAGGTCGCCGTCGGCCTCGGGCCGCTGCGCATAGCGCCACAGCTGGGCGGCGGTGCCCCGTTCGAGCAGCAGCTCTCGCAGGTGCGCCCCCTCCCGTCGGCCCAGGCGGCGGATCGCCGGAGCCTCCGAGGCGGGCAGGAGATCCCCGGACCAGTGCGCCAGGGCGCCCTCCGCGTCACCGCGAGCGAGCGCGGCCCGGGCCCGTCGCAGATCGCTGGCCACGGCGCCGGCCAGACGGTACGGGCGTGAGGCGATCTCGAGACCGTCGACCGTGCTGAGCACCTTGCGCAGGCGCACCACCTCGGCGCGCACCGTGCCCTCCGCGGACAGGCTCCCGTGCAGCTGCTCGGCCAGCTCTCCGCCGCTGATCCCGTCGGGATGCAGGTGCAGCAGGGTCAGCAGCTCGGCGTGCCGTCCGCTCAGCTCGATGGTCCTCCCGCCGTGGCGCAGCAGCGCGGTGCGCCGCCCGGTGAGCAGCAGCTCCACCGGAGCGGCAGGGGAAAGGGGCAGGTCTCGGCGCCGACGGGCAGGGACCGGTTCCCGCGCCGCGGGGTCGACGGGCAGGCGGGCGCGCAGCTCGTCCTGCACCGCCCGGGCCGTGGCCTCGAGCAGCGGGAGCACCAGCGGGGAGACCGCGTCGGTGCTCCCGGTGACGTCCAGGAC
>CAZHSL010000784.1:0-1266 GCA_964535185.1 uncultured Corynebacterium sp. | reverse complement strand
CACAGCACCGTCTGCAGATGTGCGACCGGCTCCACGAGGTCCGACTGGTACGTCATCACCGCGTGCAGGTCCTTGTACGCCGAGGGGATCTCATCGAGCACGCCTTTGTCCTTCCGGGTCTCGATGCCCTTCGTCTGCTGCGCGAGGTCCGCGACGGTGAAGGCCTTCCGTGCGGCGTTGCGGCTCATCGTCCGCCCGGCTCCGTGGGAGGCCGAGTAGAACGAGTCGGGGTTCGCCAGGCCCCGCACGATGTACGAGCCCACGCCCATCGAACCGGGGATGAGCGCCAGGTCGCCGTCGCGGGTGGAGATCGCGCCCTTGCGGGTGACCACCATGTCCTCCCCGTCGATCTGCTCGATGGAGAGGTAGTTGTGGTGGCAGTTCACGGGCATGTCGAAGCGCACCTCGCGCCCGCGGGCGCCCCAGTGCTCCATGACGGCGCGCTGGAACAGGCCGATCATGATCTCGCGGGAGCGGGAGGCGTACTCCTGCGCCCAGTGCACGTCCCGCACGTAGTCGGCCATGCCGGGGGAGTCGGCGAGGAACACGGCGAGGTTCTTGTCGTGCAGCTGCGCGTTGTGCTCCAGGCCCTTCGCGCGGGAGATGTGCACCTCCGCGACCTCCTTGCCGATGTTGCGCGAGCCCGAGTGCAGGGTGATCCACACGCGGCCGTCGCGGCTGTCCACGCACAGCTCGGCGAAGTGGTTGCCGCCGCCCATCGTGCCCAGCTGCTTGCGCGCCTTCTCCTCCCGCTTCTGCACCGCCTCCGGCAGTGCGGAGAAGCCCTCCCAGAACTGCTCGAGCCCGGCCCGCGCCCCGAGGCGCGAGAGCTCGCTCGCCGACAGCGCCTCCTCGTGGGCCGCGAAGCCCACGGGGATCGCCGCTTCGATGGCGGAGCGCAGAGTGCCGAGGTCCTCGAGATCCTCCTCGACCAGGTCGGTGCGCACCGCCGCGACACCGCAGCCGATGTCGACGCCGACGGCGGCGGGGGAGACCGCGCCGCGCATCGCGATCACGCTGCCCACGGTGGCGCCGATCCCGAGGTGGCAGTCGGGCATCGCGCGCACGCCATGCACCCAGGGCAGGTCGGCGATGTTCCGCAGCTGGGCCAGCGCCGCGTCGTCGGCCTCCTCCCGCGGCAGCCACATCCTCACGGGAGCAGCTGTATCGGCCAGGGTGATCGGGAGCTGGGCCCGGTCGGCGGTGTTCACGGTGCGCCTCCTTCCAGGTGGCCGAGTGTGCCCTGACTGCGGCAGGGCGACAAGC
>CAZHSL010000783.1:0-1268 GCA_964535185.1 uncultured Corynebacterium sp. | reverse complement strand
GCGCTCCGGTACCGGGCAGAGGCGCTGTGAGGGCGCGGAACAGCCCCGCCGACCCCTTTTTGATCCTTTTATATTTGGAGGGTCTCCTTTATACATTTTATATGTCTCCGAATCTGTTCCGCCCGTCCTTCGGCACGTATCCGCATGTCCTCGTGGGGCGCGACGAACTGCTCGACGAGTTCGAGGACACCTTCGAGGGGCTGCTGGACCCACCGGGCCTGACGATCCTCCTTTCCGGGCAGCGAGGGATGGGCAAGACGGTGCTGCTCGATGCCTACGCCCGCGCCGCCGAGGCGGCCGGATGGCTCGTCATCAGCGACGCCTCGAGTGACGGGCTGCTGGACCGCCTCACCCGTGACCACCTCCCCCGCCTTCTGCAGACCTATGGAGAGCGCTCCCGCATGAAGCTCACCAGCGGCGACGTGTCCATCGGCCCGATCGGCGCCGGCGGCGGCTGGGACGACCGCCATCCCGCGGAGTCCACGCTGAGGTCGCAGGTCGCCGAGCTCACGGACGCACTGCGCGCCAGCGGTCGCGGCCTCGTCATCACCGTCGACGAGATCCAGTCCGCTGCACTCGACGAGCTGCACAAGCTCGGGGAGGTCCTGCAGTACGCCCGCCGAGAAAACCGAATGCTCGCCTTCGCCGGTGCCGGGCTCTCCACCCCCGTCGAAGAACTGCTCGACCACCCCGGCGCCACCTTCTTGCGCCGCGCCGAGCATCACACCATCGGGCCCGTCTCCCGCACCGACGTCCGTTCCGCCCTCGCGCAGACGATCGCTGACGGCGGCCGAGAGATCGATGTCCAAGCCCTGGACCGCGCTGCTGATGCTGCCGCCGGATACCCCTTCATGATCCAGCTGGTCGGTTATTACTCGCTGAAGAATGTGGCGTCGGCAGGAACTGTCGACGCGTCAGCCGTCGAGGCCGGAATCGCTGCGGCACGTCGCCGGCTCGGTCGACTCGTGCACGCCGCCGCTCTACGACCCCTTTCCGGCATCGATCGCACGTACCTTCTCGCCATGGCTCAGGATGACGGGCCGTCCCGCACCGGCGCCATCGCCCAGCGCATGGGTGTCAACGCGCAATACGCAGGCCAGTACCGCAGTCGGCTCATCCGCGACGGGATCATCGAGCCCGCCGGGCACGGGAAAGTTCGTTTCACCATCCCCTACACCGCAGACCACCTGCGCGAACACGCCGCTCACGACGCTCTGGGAGGACTCGACGACGGGGCCTGAGGAACAATCTCGCGCGGACAGCAGACG
>CAZHSL010000782.1:0-1269 GCA_964535185.1 uncultured Corynebacterium sp. | reverse complement strand
TCGACGCCGCCGGCGGGGCGCACCCGCTGACCTTCGTGGGCAATCACGACACCACACTCATCGCCTCCCAGCTGCCCGACGGCCGGGACCTCGCCGCCGCATATGCGCTGCTCGCGCTGCTGCCCGGCATCCCCACGATCTACGCCGGGGACGAGTTCGGCGCGACCGGCACCAAGGAGGAGCGTGAGGGCGGGGACGACGCGATCCGTCCCTGGTTCCCCGGCGGTCCGGACGAGGTGGTCGCCACGGCCCCTTCCGCGAACAGCGCCCCGGGCGGACCCCACCACCTCACCCTGCTCAAGCCCGAGGCGGCCGAGCGGATCCTCGAGGTGCACCGGCGGTTGTTCGCCCTGCGCCGCCGCGAGCCATGGCTGGCCACCGCCTCGGTGCGCGTGGACGAGGAGACTCTGGAGAACACGTGGGCGCAGATCGTGCTCACCCCGCGTCAGGGGGTCGACGGGGACGCGCCGGCTCCGCTCACCCTGGTGCTGAACCTCGGTGACGAGCCCCGCCCCGCTCCCGGCGAGGTGCTCGAGACGGTCAGCGGCGCGGACATGCTCGACGGCGTCGGCCCCGCCGCGCCGGGCCAGGTGCCGGCGCACGGCATCGCCGTGGCCCGCTGAGCGTCCGCGACGACGCACCGCTTCAGGGATCGCACACCGGCCGGGCGTAGGCTCGGGCCATGAGCACCGCGATCAAGCCCGCCGCCTCCGTCAGCACCGCTCCCGTCGTCGCCCTCGGCCTGATGGGCGGCTGGTTGACCGCCCGCGAGACCGGCATCCGCCCCCTCGGCGGCGTGGTGCTCGCGGCCGCCGGACTGTACGCGGGCCGCACCTGGCTGGCCCGTCGCGGCCCCGCCACCACGGCCGTGCTCGGCGCGACCTACGTGGTCGGCTTCGGCCTCTCCCACCCGCTGGCGAAGAAGATCGGGGCGTGGCCGGCGGTGCTCACCGTGACCGGCGTGTCCGCCGGCGCCGCCGCGGTGCTCTCCGACGCCGCCTACGGCGAATGGATCCCCGCCGACGACGACGCCTGAGCCCCGACTCCGCGCTCTGAGCGCAGCGGAGTCGGGCGATGGAGCGCGTTCACCGCAACTCTGCAGCGCTGACGGGGGTGCACCCGCGGGATGCCGTCTCGGAATGCGCTTATCGGCTACCGATGCGCGGGATAGTTGACTAGGCTAAGCCATCGGTCCCGACCGTCGGGGCCGCCCTACCCCCTGAGGTTCTCTCTCCCCATGCTCGGCACCATGCGCCGCCTCTGGACGAC
>CAZHSL010000781.1:0-1275 GCA_964535185.1 uncultured Corynebacterium sp. | reverse complement strand
ACATAGGGGGCGAAGCGCTGCGCGGGCCCGCCGATGATCGCGAGCATCAGCGGCATCCCGTGGCGGGCCGCCCGCACGACCGAGTTCGGGCTGCCGCCCACCGCGACCCAGGTGGGCAGCGCGCGCTCGAGCGCGGGGTGCAGCGACTGCGCCTCCAGCGGCGGGCGGGTCGCTCCGGTCCAGGTGATCGGCTCCCCGGTGATCGCCGCGGCGAGCAGATCGAGCTTCTCCTCGAACAGCGCCTCGTAGTCCTGCAGCGCGAAGCCGAACAGCGGGAACGACTCGGTGAAGGAGCCCCGCCCGACGGTCAGCTCGGCGCGGCCGTCCGAGAGCGCGTCGAGCGTCGAGAACCGTTCGACCACCCGCAGCGGGTCGTCCGAGCTGAGCACGATGACGGCCGTGCCCAGCGTGATCCGCTCCGTGCGGGAGGCGAGCGAGGCGAGCACCACGTCCGGCGCGCTCACGGCGAAGTCGGGCCGGTGGTGCTCGCCGATCGAGAAGTGGTCGATGCCCACCCGGTCCGCCAGCTCGCCCTGGGCGACCACGTCCCGGAGCACCTGGGAGGCGGGGACGGGCCTGCCCTCGCCGTCGACGGTGATGTCGCCGAAGGTGTCCAGGCCGAAGGTGAGGGACTGCGGATCGAGGGTCATCTGCGCTCCTGAAAAGTGATTGACACTTCAAGCATAGGGGTGGGTGGCGATGCTGTCCAGATGCTCACGGTTCGCGGCGGCCGCGGCGGCGGACCGATCCCGACGACCTAGACTGGCGCGTATGCGCATCGCTCGATTCACCACCGGTGACGACCCCATGTACGGCATCGTCCAGTCCAAGGACGGCCGCGACATGGTCTACGGCATCACCGGCGACCCCCTGTACACGGAGATCCGCCCCACCGGCACCATCGTGCCGCTCGAGGACGTCCGCCTGCTCGCACCCGTCATCCCGCGCTCGAAGGTGGTGTGCGTGGGCAGGAACTACGCCGCCCACGTCGCGGAGATGGGCGACGAGGTGCCGGAGCAGGCGCTGTTCTTCCTCAAGCCCAACACCGCGGTGGTGGGCCCCGGGGACCCGGTGGTCCTGCCCTCGTACAGCGACGAGGTCAGCCTCGAGGCCGAGCTCGCCGTGGTCATGAAGCGCATGGCCAAGGACCTCGCCCCGGAGCAGGTGGCCGATCACGTGCTCGGCTACACCTGCGCCAACGACCTCACCGCCCGTGACGCCCAGCGCGCGGAGAACCAGTGGTTCCGCGCCAAGGCCTTCGACACCTCCTGCCCC
>CAZHSL010000780.1:0-1276 GCA_964535185.1 uncultured Corynebacterium sp. | reverse complement strand
AGGTGACCTGGCCGAAGATGACCAAGGCCGAGGCCAACGGCGAACCGATCACGGACTACATCATCACCTCCTCCTCCGGCGAGTCGCAGACCGTCGACGCGTCCAAGACCTCGGCGACGTTCCTCGACATGGACCGGGACACGAAGCACACCTTCACCTACACCGGCGTCAACTCCGTCGGCA
The DNA here is from genome assembly GCA_964535185.1 of uncultured Corynebacterium sp. Taxonomy (GTDB): domain Bacteria; phylum Actinomycetota; class Actinomycetes; order Actinomycetales; family Dermabacteraceae; genus Brachybacterium. The sequence continues at coordinate 1,093 of CAZHSL010000780.1, read as the reverse complement.
AGGGCGCCGGGGCCTCGAAGAAGTCCAATGCGGTGACGCCGTGGGCGAAGCCCTCGGCGCCCACGGGGGTCTCCGCCTCGATGCCGAGCGAGGGCGAGGGCAAGGGCCCGAACGGCCGCGCGACGGTCCATTGGGACGCCGCCGACGGCAACGGGACCACGATCACCAAGTACGTGATCTACGGCGGCCCCTCACCGGTCACCGTCGATGCCTCGAAACGCAGCCATGAGTTCTCCGGCCTGAAGAACGGTACGAGCTACCGGTTCACCGTCGAGGCCCGCAACGGCTTCGAGAAGAACGGTGGTGTGAGCAAGCGGTCGAAGGAGTCCAACGCCGTGCGGCCGTACACCACTCCGGACCGCCCATCGATCACCTCGACCAGCAGCAAGTGCACCGGCGCGAACTCGTGCCCGGTTGAATTCACGTTCACCGCCCACGGCGACGGCGGCGGATCCGGCCGGACGCTCCACTACCGCATCGGCGGCGGCGACTTCCAGACCACGACCAACGGCGAGATCACGGTGAACAAGGAGATCAAGGCCGGCACGACGGTCGAGGCGGAGGCCTACGTCTCGATCGACGAAGGCCTGAAGAGCTCCACCGCCTCGAAGTCCCAGAAGGCGCGCTCCTGGCAGAAGACCCCGAAGTTCAGCGAGGTCACCTGGGGCTCGTACGTCCCGCCGGGCACGAAGGGCTGTTCGAACAACAACTGCAAGTGGTTCCGGCTCTCGCTGCGGAACATGACTCCCGGTGAGACCTATCGGGTCGCGTTCTCCAACGAGGGCGAGACGCATTACAAGATCATCGAGATGACGGCGAACAGCAACGGCACGGCGACCTCGGCGTCGCAGGAGAACTTCTACGGGTACGTCCGCGGCGGGGTACCCGATTGGCCGATGACCGTCGACGTCGAGGTGAACGGCAAGTGGGTGAAGGTGGCGGACGGCATCTACAGACCGTGATGACACTCCGCCCGATGCCCGGCCTTCCGCTCCCGTCCCTCCCACAGAAAGATCCCCTCCTCCCATGACCATGACTCCCGAACAGGCCCACTGGTTCGCCGAGACCTTCGACAAGCTCGTCCAGAGCGTCG
>CAZHSL010000779.1:0-1276 GCA_964535185.1 uncultured Corynebacterium sp. | reverse complement strand
TCCTCGCGCTCCTCGGCCACGGGCTCCTTGGGCGTGAACCGCACCGTCTGCACCCGGCGTTCGTCGACCTCGACCACTTCGAGCTCGCCGCCGTCGACGGCGATGACATCCCCGGCCCGGGGGATGCGGCCCAGCTGGGCCATGAGGAAGCCGCCCACCGTCTCGTAGCCGCCGGTGTCCGGCAGGCCGATGTCCGTCGCGGCCTCGAACTCCTGGAGGATCAGCCCGCCCTCGAACGTCCCGTCGGCCTCGAGGATGCTGTCGAGCCCGCCGGGGGCCGGCCAGGACTCGCGGTCGAACTCGTCGTAGATCTCCCCCACCAGCTCCTCGAGGAGATCCTCGAGGGTGACGATCCCGTCGGTGCCGCCGTACTCGTCCACCACCACGGCGATCTGATCGGCGTGGGCGCGCATCCGGTTCAGCGCCATCAGCACCTGCACCGTGCCGGGGATGTGCTCGATGGGGCGCACCAGCTCGGCCATGCGCGTGGCGGCCGGGTCCTCGACCAGCAGCATGTCGCGCACGTGCACGAAGCCGAGCACGTCGTCCACGTCCTCACCGGTGACCGGGTAGCGGGAGAAGCCGGTGCTGCTGATCTCGGATCGCACGTCCGTGACGGTCTGCTCGCCGTCGAGGAAGTGCACCTGGTGGCGGGGCTGCATCACCTCGACGACGGTGCGCTCGGAGGCGTCGAAGACGTCCGCCAGCACGCGGGACTCGGCCTGGTCCAGCGCGTCGGAGGAGCGCACCATCGACTTGATCTCCTCGGCGGAGACGGACTCGCGGTTCGCGTGCGGGTCACCGCCCAGCAGGCGCACCACGAGGTTGGTCGAGACGGACAGCAGCCAGATCACCGGGCGCATCAGTTTCCCGAAGACGCTCAGCGGCGGGCCGACGATCTTGGTCATGGCCATCGCGTTCTGCATCGCCAGGCGCTTGGGCACCAGCTCGCCGAGCACGAGGGAGAGGTAGGCGATGACCAGGGTCATCCCGATCAGGGCCGCGGTCCCCGCCGTCGCCTCCGTCAGGCCGAGGTCCGTGAGCACCGGCACCAGCGAGGGCGCGATGGTGGAGGCACCGTACGCCGAGGAGAAGAACCCGGCCACGGTCACGCCGATCTGCACGGCGGAGAGGAACTGGTTGGGATCGCGCACCAGCTGCGCGGTGCGCTCACCGCGCGTCCCGCTCTCCTCCAGCTGCTTGATCTGCGCTTCGCGGAGGTTGACGATCGCCATCTCGGTGCCCGCGAACACGCCGCCGATGAGCACGAAGAGGA
>CAZHSL010000778.1:0-1278 GCA_964535185.1 uncultured Corynebacterium sp. | reverse complement strand
TGCGCTTCCTCGACACCAAGCGCGAGAACGCCGACGAGAAGATCCGCATCAAGACCCTCTCCCTCGGCGTGGTCATCCCGGACATCACCTTCGAGCTCGCGAAGAAGAACGAGCCGATGTACCTGTTCTCCCCGTACGACGTGGAGCGCGAGTACGGCAAGCCCTTCGCGGACGTCAACGTCTCCGAGGTCTACCGCGAGATGGTCGACAACCCGAACATCTCCAAGAAGAAGATCCAGGCGCGTGACTTCTTCCAGATCCTCGCGGAGATCCAGTTCGAGTCCGGCTACCCGTACATCATGTTCGAGGACACCGTGAACCGGGCGAACCCCATCGCCGGCAAGGTCACGCACTCGAACCTGTGCTCGGAGATCCTGCAGGTCTCGACCCCCTCGACCATGAACGTCGACCTGACCTACGACGAGCTGGGCCGGGACATCTCCTGCAACCTGGGCTCGCTGAACATCGCCAAGGCGATGGACTCGCCGGACTTCGCGCAGACCATCTCCACCGCGATCCGCGGCCTCACCGCCGTCTCGGACACCTCGGACATCGAGTCCGTGCCGACCATCGCCGAGGGCAACCGCAAGTCCCACGCGATCGGCCTGGGGCAGATGAACCTCCACGGCTACCTGGCGCGTGAGCGGATCTTCTACGGCTCCGAGGAGGGCCTGGACTTCACCAACATGTACTTCTACTCGGTCACCTACCACGCCATCAAGGCGTCGATGGAGATCGCGAAGGAGCGCGGGGAGAAGTTCTACGACTTCGAGAACTCGAAGTACGCCACCGGCGAGTACTTCGACAAGTACATCGACCAGGTGTGGGAGCCGCGCACGGAGAAGGTGCGCAGCCTGTTCGCCGAGTCCAATGCCCACCTGCCCTCCCAGGAGGACTGGAAGCAGCTGCGCGACGAGGTGGCGGAGCACGGCATGTACAACGCCTACCTGCAGGCCGTGCCGCCGACCGGGTCGATCTCGTACATCAACCACTCGACCTCGTCGATCCACCCGATCGTCTCCCAGATCGAGATCCGCAAGGAGGGCAAGATCGGGCGCGTGTACTACCCGGCGCCCTACATGGAGAACGACAACCTCGAGTACTTCGAGGATGCGTACGAGATCGGGTTCGAGAAGATCATCGACACCTATGCCGAGGCCACGCAGCACGTGGACCAGGGGCTGTCGCTGACGCTGTTCTTCAAGGACACCGCCACCACCCGTGACGTCAACAAGGCGCAGATCTACGCCTGGCGCAAGGGCATCAAGACCCTCTACT
>CAZHSL010000777.1:0-1282 GCA_964535185.1 uncultured Corynebacterium sp. | reverse complement strand
ACGGCCAGGTCAGCGGCGGCATACGCCAGGTCCATCCGGTCGGTGTACTCCACCGCGACGTACGGGCAGTCGACCGCTCCGCGCCCCGCAGCGGTTTCGCCCAGGGCCACGCTCTTGCCGCCGCCCGTCAGGTGCAGCACCTGCACCCCGGCAGCACGCAGGTCCGCCGCGGCCGACCCGAACGCCTGGTTGAGGCGCTGGGCCCCCAGGGAGCCACCAAAGACCAGCAGCGTGGACCGGTCGGTGGCCAGCCCGAAGTGGACCCGGGCCTCCTCCCGGCGGGCCGCTCGGTCCAGGTCGGTGATCTCGGCGCGCATCGGCAGACCGATGACGCGGGCGTGCGGCAACGGGGTGCTGGGGAAGGTGGTGGTGACCGTCTCGGTCAGCCGGGCACCCAGTCGGTTGGCCAGGCCCGGTCGGGCGTTCTGCTCGTGGATCACGATCGGGGTGTGTGTGCGGCGCCCGGCCAGGTAGGCCGGGGTGGCCACATACCCGCCGAATCCGACGATCACTTGCGTCTCGACCTGTCGGATCACCTCAGCGGCGCGGGCGGTGGCCCGGCGCATGGACACCGGGAAGCGCAGCGCCGCGGAGTTGGGGCGCCGTGGGAAGGGGGTCTTGGGTAGCAGTTCCAGGTGGTAGCCGCGGTCAGGTACCAGCCGGGTCTCCAGCCCCTCCGCGGTGCCGAGCACCACGATCTCGATCTGTGGAACGGCGGCCCGCAGGGCATCAGCAGTGGCCAGCAGGGGGTTGACGTGGCCGGCCGAGCCTCCCCCGGCCAGCACCACCGAGGGGGTATGCCGAGCGGCGGCGGAGCGCTCGGGCACGGGGCCCGAGGGCGGTGAGGTGGTCATGGACAGCTCCGATCAGCGTCGCCGGAGCCGGGGAGCCGGCACCACTGCCAGGGTACGCCGCAGCAACGACGGACGGCCCCGCAGGGAGGCCGCCGCGCCGGGCAACGACCGGGCCAGGGAGAGCAGGATGCCGACCCCGATGAGGGCCGCCACCAGGGCCGACCCGCCGGAAGAGACCAACGGCAGCGGCACCCCGATGATCGGCAGCATCCCGATGACCGAGCCGATGTTGAGCATTGCCTGCACCACCAGCCAGACCATGATCCCGCAGGCGGCGATGCGGACGAAGAAGTCCTTGCTGGTCACCACGATCCGGTAGCAGGCGTAGGCGATCACCACGAACAGCAGGATCACGGTCAGCGTGCCGGGCAGACCGAGCTCCTCGCCGATGATCGCCAGGATGAAGTCGTTGTGCGGCTCGGGCAGCA
>CAZHSL010000776.1:0-1285 GCA_964535185.1 uncultured Corynebacterium sp. | reverse complement strand
TCCCTCCGGTGCGCCGCGGTCGCCCTCCAGTGTGCCGTCGGTCCTCTCGCGTGCGCCGCGGGTCCTCTCCGCGGCCGCCGGCTCAGGACGCCCCGGTCGCGCCGAGCGCCGCGTCGAGCTGGGCGAAGAACGTCGCGGGCTCGACGAGGTCCTCGGCGAGGATCCGGATCACCGTCCACCCCTCGCGGTGGAGAGCGGCATCCTTGCCGTGGTCCTGACGCGCCTGCTCCGGCGTGAAGTGCTGCTTGCCGTCGTACTCGATCGCGATCTTCCGCTCCGGATAGGAGAGGTCGAGGTAGTACTCCTTGCGCGTCACCTCGTCCCAGAACCGATGATTGGTCCGCGGCTCGTCGTAGCCGGCACGCAGCAGGAGCAGCCGGGTCGCGGTCTCCTGCGGGGAGTCGACCCAGTCGCGTGCCTGCGCCGCCGCGATGCGGAGCGCTCGGACGCCCGGTGCCCGCAGCGATCGCGCCTGGCTGCGGATGGTCTCGACAGGGATGCGCAGGCGCTCGCGCCTCCTCGACCCCAGGGCGTCGACGCATGCGACCAGCTCGTCGGGAGCGAGCAGACCGGCCAGGTCCAGGAGCACGTCGACGGGCCAGTCCAGGACCAGCCCGTCGACAGCCGCCGACCGCCCTCCGGAGCGGACGTGGACGACGAGGCCCTCGGCGGAACGGCGCTTCGCCTCGGGCCCCACCCGCACGTGGACGGGAGCACCTCCGGCCCGGGTCAGTCGGCGCGGCAGCGGGAGGCCGAGCAGCTCGGCCGCCGTGACGTGGCAGATCACCGCGTCGGGCACGACGCGGCGGCGCGCGATCCCGGCGATCGCCCACAGATCCGCCGGAGCATCCCGGCGGGTGTAGCACCCGGGGAGCACCCGCACGAACTCCGCGGAGCGGAGCCGGCGCTCGCTCACTCCCATGCGTCGCAGCCCCTGACGGGTGAAGACCCGCCGCGGCGGCACCTCGGCCCTGGTCCTGGTCGAGGTGGCGCGAGTCGTGCTCTCCCCGCGTCCTTTGCTGGCCATGCCCGGACGCTAGGGCCCTGAGGACACCGGATGCTGTCCGCTGCCCCCGCTGTGGACGTCATGGGGTTGGGGAGGATCGGTCGTCTCGGCATGGCGTCACCGGGGCCCGCCCCGAGACCTCCACGCCCCGGCATGACGAGGCCACTCACGACGCGCTGTACGGCACGCCGCCCCGTTCCCCCGATTCCGACCGCCGGTGACCCGGATCGGGGGAATGGATGCGCGTGTCGCGACGCCGGCGGCGGAAGTCATGGCAGG
>CAZHSL010000775.1:0-1285 GCA_964535185.1 uncultured Corynebacterium sp. | reverse complement strand
CGGTCCACGAGGTAGTTCTCGTGGGTGCCGTAGGAGGCGCCCTTGCCGTCGGTGTTGTTCTTGTACAGGGCGACCTCGGGGATCCCGTCGGCGTCGGCGAGGATGGCCATCGCGCGCCGGGCGATCTCCTCCCCGGCGCGGTCGGCGACCACGGCCTCCCGGGCGCGCATCACCTCGGGCGCGGAGTACTCGGGATGGGCGTGGTCGACGTACCAGCGGGCCCCGTTGCGCAGCACGGCGTTGCCGATCGAGCGCTGCGTGGCCCAGGCGAGCACCTCGGCGTCGTCCCCGTCGGGCGCGGTCTCGGGGCCGGCCAGGGGCATGTCCCGCTCGACGCTGGGCACGTGGGCGTCGTGCACCTCGTCGGTGAGCTGGCTGGGGTGGGCCGCGGCACGCTGCAGCTCGAAGCCGCGGGCGTCGCGCAGCGGGGTCTCGTCCCCGTAGTCCCAGCGCACGCGGCGGCCGCGCTCCCCCTCGAGGGGGTCCAGCAGGGCGTAGGCGCCCACCACCAGGTGGGAGAGCAGGATCGCGCTGCCCGAGCCGGAGCGGGCGCGGTCCTCGAGATCGGCGTGGACCACGCCGAACTCGGTCTCGATGCCCATCACGCGCTCGGTGGTCAGGGCGGGGGCGGTCTCCTCCGGGACGGCGGTCATGCCGGGACCTCCTCGTCGGTGCCGGGCAGGGGCGTGCGCGTGCGGCCCTGCAGCGGGACGATCGCCTCGACGCGGCGACGCCCGCCGCCGGGCAGGCCGGTCACCCGGGCCCAGTCCTCGGGCTGCGCCGCCGAGGGCATGTCCTCGTTCTCGACGAACTCCGCGGTGATCGCCTCGTGGAGGTGCTGCGCCCCCACGCCGACGTCACCGGTGGCCAGCTGGTCCTTCACGGCCATCTTCTTGGCCCGGTCCACGATGTTGCGCAGTGTGGCGCCGGAGACGAAGTCGCGGAAGTGCAGGGTGTCCTGCCCACCGTCGGAGTACTCGACCCGCACGAAGGCGGAGGCGGGGCCCTCGTCGTAGATCTCGCGGGCGGCGAGGTCCAGCAGCGCTTCGCGGTCCTCCCGCACCGGCACGGATTCGTCCAGGTACAGGGAGAGGATCTCCCGGCCGGCGCGGGCGTTGGGGCGGCGCACCCGGATCTTGACGTCGAGGCGGCCGGGGCGCAGGATCGCCGGATCGATCATGTCCTCGCGGTTGGAGGCGCCGATGACGATGACGTTGTCCAGACCCTCGACGCCGTCGATCTCGGCGAGCAGCTGCGGCACGATCGTGGTCTCGACGTCGCTGGA
>CAZHSL010000774.1:0-1286 GCA_964535185.1 uncultured Corynebacterium sp. | reverse complement strand
GGGGTGTAGTAGGTCCAGGTCACCTGGTCGCCGGGCGACCAGCGCGGGGTGGAAGACATGGTGCGGGTCCCGGCCGGATCGGCCTCCACGGACGCCCCGTGCCGACCGGCCACCGGAGTGAGGCTGCGCTGCCCGTGAAGGGGTAGGCGTATGGGGCGACCATACCGCCTGCTCCCGGCCCTCGGGGGCGACGCGCCGTGCGGCAGGAGGTCAGCCGAGCGCCGACCACAGCAGGGCGGTGGCGCCGGCGAAGCACAGCACGGCGATCACGAGCAGCACCGCTCCGGTCCAGGCGGTCCCGCGGCGTGGGGCCGGTCCGGGCCCGATCGTGCCCGGCGCGGTCCCGGCGGTCGTCGCCGGCGACGGGGGCCACGGCGCGGCCGGGCTCGGCATGGCCGGATGCTGCGCAGCCGGGTTCGGCCGCGTCGGGTCGTGGACGAAGCGCTCCGTGGTGTGCTCGGACGCCGGCGTCGCCGTCGCCGCCGACGCCGCGGGGGAGGCGACCGGCGGGGGAGAGGCCGCCGACAGCGACCTCGCGGTCAGCCGTTCGTGCAGCCCGGGGGCCAGCCCCGCGAGGGACTCGGGACCGTCCAGCGGCACCTCCGGCAGCGCATCGGCCGCCTCGATCCGGTCGGGGACCAGGAAGCGGCGTCCGTCGGCGGCGCGCGCCCAGTCCGACGGCGGGGACGAGGGCGGCGGGATGTGATCCCGGGCCTGCGCCGCCGTGGGGCGCGCCGCCGGGTCCTCGACCAGCATCCGCCGCAGCAGCTCCTGAAGCGGCGGGGCGGCCGGATCGCCGCTGCCCGCGAGGGCCTCGCGCAGGCGGGCGGGGAGCTGGGCCGGCTCGAACCGCTCCCGCGCCGGGGACGGGGCCAGGGCCTCGAGCGCGCAGGCCGCGGCCGCCCAGACGTCCTGCGCGAAGGAGGTGCCCATCCCCTCGAGGATCTCCGGCGCCATGAAACCGGGGGTGCCGTGGGCGAAGCCGGTCTCCGTCAGCCGAACGTCGGTCTCGTGCAGCGCGATCCCGAAGTCAGCCAGCAGCAGGTGCGGGGCGCCGTCACCGGTGGCGTCCAGCAGCAGGTTCGCGGGCTTGAGATCCCGGTGGACCCAGTGCGACTCGTGCATCGCCGCGAGCGCGTCCAGCAGCTGGCGCAGCAGCTGTGCGACGAGCGAGGGCGACAGTGCGCCGTGCTCCGCGAGGGCGTCGGCGAGGGTTCCCCCGTGCACCAGGGGCATCACCAGCACGATCGTGTCGTCCTCGGCGACCCACGTGTAGGGCGGCAGCA
>CAZHSL010000773.1:0-1287 GCA_964535185.1 uncultured Corynebacterium sp. | reverse complement strand
CGAAGAGCGGGGGAGCGGATTCCAGCGGCATCGTCATGGGGCGATCATATCGCTCACGGGCGATGAATGGGAGGGCGGCCGGTCCGGAGGGGTCGCTCCCACGGTGTCGTGATCGACTCCGCGCACCTCTTCCCTCATACCCCTAGGGGGTATAGAGTCGAAGCATGAGCACGCACCACGAAGGGCACGGATCCCACACCTCCCAGGGGACGCATGCCGGCGTCGACACGCACGCGGAGCACACCGACCACGATGCACACGGCGGTCATGAGGCGCACGGCGGTCACGGCGGGCACCACGGCCACGGCGATCACGTCGCGCAGTTCCGTCGGCTGTTCTGGATCATGCTGGTCCTCGCGGTGCCCGTCGTCGGCCTCTCGCCGATGTTCGCGGACCTGCTCGGCTACTCCATCCCGGACGTCCCGGGCCTGTCCTGGGTCGCGCCGCTGCTCGGCACCGTCATGTACGTGTGGGGCGGGCGCCCCTTCCTCACCGGCGGGCTGTCCGAGATCCGCTCCCGCGCCCCGGGGATGATGCTGCTGATCAGCCTCGGCATCACCGTCGCGCTGCTGTCCTCCTGGGGAGCGACGCTCGGCCTGCTCCACCACGAGCTCGAGTTCTGGTGGGAGCTCGCGCTGCTGATCGTGATCATGCTGCTCGGGCACTGGATCGAGATGCGCTCCCTCGCGCAGACCTCCTCGGCGCTGGACTCGCTCGCCGCGCTCCTGCCCGACGAGGCCGAGCGGATCGAGGGCGACTCCCTGGTCACCGTCGATCCCGCCGATCTCCGCACCGGCGACCTGGTGCTGGTGCGCCCCGGCGCGTCCGTCCCCGCCGACGGCACCGTCGTCGAGGGCCGGGCCGACGTCGACGAATCGATGATCACCGGCGAGTCCCGGGCCGTGGCCCGCACCGTCGGGGACCGCGTGGTCGCCGGCACCGTCGCGACCGACTCGAGCCTGCGCGTCGAGATCACCGCGACCGGTGACGAGACCGCGCTCGCCGGGATCCGGCGCCTCGTCTCCGACGCGCAGAGCTCCTCCTCCCGTGCGCAGCGGATCGCGGATCGCGCCGCCGCCTGGCTGTTCTGGTTCGCGCTCGGCGCCGCCGTGCTCACCGCACTCGTGTGGACGCTGCTGGGCATGCCCGACGACGCCGTGATCCGCACCGTGACCGTGCTGGTCATCGCCTGCCCCCACGCGCTGGGCCTCGCGATCCCGCTGGTCGTCTCCCTCGCGACCGAGCGTGCCGCCCGCAGCGGCGTGCTCGTCACCGACCGCCTCGCGC
>CAZHSL010000772.1:0-1292 GCA_964535185.1 uncultured Corynebacterium sp. | reverse complement strand
GCCGCCTTCGTGTTCCAGGAGCACGGCGTCTTCCCCTGGATGACGGTGCTGGACAACGTCGCCTTCGGCCTGCGCATGAGCGGGACGGGGAAGGCGGAGCGGCTGCGCACCGCCCGCGAATGGCTCGCCCGGGTGCGGCTCGCCGACTTCGCCGGCTCCTACCCTCACCAGCTCTCCGGCGGCATGCGCCAGCGGGTCGCGATCGCCCGCGCCTTCGCCACCGGCTCGCCGGTGCTGCTGATGGACGAGCCCCTCGGTGCGCTGGACGCCCAGACCCGCATGCTCATGCAGGAGGAGCTGATCGCCCTGTGGGAGCAGGAGCGCAAGACCGTCCTGATGGTCACGCACGACATCGATGAGTCGATCATCCTCAGCGACCGTGTGATCGTGATGTCCGGCCGACCTGGCACCGTGCGCGAGGACATCGCGATCCCCTTCGAGCGACCCCGCTCCTTCGACATCGAGCGCGCCCCCGAGTTCGGCGAGCTGCGCTCCCGGATCTGGAACCTGCTGCGCGAGGACGTGCGCACCGCCGAGGAGACCGCATGAGCGCCCCCACCACCACCCGTGACCGACGCACCCTCGAGGCCGCCCGCGCCCATCGAGCCCGCGCGAACCGCCTGCGCACCCGGGACCTGGTGCTCTCGATCGCCGCGCCCATCGTGCTGGTGCTGCTGTGGGAGGTGTGCGCGCGGCTGCTGATCATCGACCCGCGCTTCTTCCCGCCGCCGACCACGATCCTCCTGGCTCTGTACGAGATGGCGCTGGACGGCGAGCTGTGGCACCACACCGGCCCCACCCTGCTGCGGCTGCTCGTCGGCGGCGGCCTCGGTGCGCTCGGCGGCATCGTGGTGGGCCTGCTGATGGGCTCCTCGCGCGCACTGAACGCCGCCTTCGGGCCGCTGTTCAGCGCGCTGTACCCGCTGCCGAAGATCGCCATCTTCCCGATCCTGCTGATGATCTTCGGGCCCACCGAGCTGCCGAAGATCATCGCCGTGTTCATCACGACGTTCTTCGTCATGCAGATCGCGACCGTCTCCGGGGTCTGGGCGATCGACCGCAAGCTGCTCGAGGCCGGGGCGGCCTACGGCGCGACCGGCTTCGAGCGCTTCCGCTTCGTGGTCCTCCCCGGAGCGATGCCCTTCGTGTTCTCCGGGCTGAAGACCGCCACCGGCACCGCCGTGGTGGTGGTGACCGCGGTGGAGTTCACCGGCGCCTCCACCACCGGGCTCGGCTACCTGATCTGGAACTCCTGGCAGCTGTTCATCCCGGAGAAGCTCTACGTGGGCCTG
>CAZHSL010000771.1:0-1294 GCA_964535185.1 uncultured Corynebacterium sp. | reverse complement strand
TCCCGCACCTCTCGCGCACCATCGAGCTCGCCGCCACCACCGGCAACCTCGAGGACCCGCAGCTGGCCGCCGAGCGCTGGCACTCGATGCTGCGCCTGGCCGGGTACCGGATCGACGCCGCCGTCACGACAGGAGCCGCTGCATGAACGCCCCGCCCTCCGAGCGCCTGGGGACCGGCACCCGGCGCCTGTCCCTGAACCGCTGGACCTTCCGCACCACCGGCATCCAGGACTTCCTCGAGGCCACCACCGCCCGCGGGATCGACGCCGTGGGCCTGTGGCGACAGGACGTCGCCGAGGTGGGTCTGGACGCCCTGCGCCGACGGGTCGACGACGCAGGCCTGCGCGTGAGCAGCCTGTGCCGCGGCGGTTTCCTCACCGCCTCCGCCGAGGCGGACCGCACCGCCGCCCTCGAGGACAACCGCCGTGCGATCGACGAGACCGCCGAACTCGGCGCGCCGACGCTCGTGCTCGTGGTCGGCGGGGTGGACAGGGCCGACAAGGACATCGTCGGCGCCCGGGCCCGGGTCGCCGAGGGCGTCGCCGAGCTCGCGCCCTACGCCGCCGAGCGCGGCGTGACCCTCTCGATCGAGCCTCTGCACCCCATGTTCGCCGCGGACCGCGCCGTGGTCTCCACCCTCGACCAGGCCCTCGACATCGCCGAGGCCTCGGGCAGCCCCGCCGCCGGCGTGGTGGTGGACACCTACCACGTGTGGTGGGACCCCTACCTCGAGCGCGCCATCCAGCGCGCCGCCGCGACGGACCGCCTGTTCAGCTACCAGGTGTGCGACTGGAATCTGCCGCTCGCGGCGGAGCCCCTGCACTCCCGCGGCTACATGGGCGACGGCTACATCGACTTCCCCTCGATCAGCGCGATGATCAAGGACGCCGGCTACACCGGCGACATCGAGGTCGAGATCTTCAACGAGGACGTGTGGGCCACCCCGGCCGACGAGGCCGCGCGGATCATCGCCGAGAGGTTCGAGCAGCTGGTGCTGCCGTACGCGTGAGCGGCAGGACCCACCGATGACGGGCACGTCCCCGCTGCGCGAGGCGTGGGGCCTCGCCATCGACCTCGAGGACGAGTACGGCACCGGCCCCCGTGCGACGCGCCGCGTCCAGTACGCGAGCGCGTGCACGCTCTCCTTCGGCATCCCCAGCTGCTTGCGCAGAGTGCTCGAGAGCGCTCGGGTGGGCGCGCCCTCGAGGGCGACCACAGCTCTCGTCCCCTCGGTCACCGAGGAGGCGGCGTCCACCGCGGCCTCGACGATCGATCCGTCGGCCGGGAGGCGCCG
>CAZHSL010000770.1:0-1294 GCA_964535185.1 uncultured Corynebacterium sp. | reverse complement strand
TGCTGCAGGCGATGATCCTCACCGATCCGGACTCCGGCGCGCTCGTGCTCACCCCCACGTATCACGTGTTCGCGATGAACGCGGGCCATCATGACGCCCGCGCCCTCCCCGCCCACGTGGTGCTGCCGGAGCAGCCCCAGGAGGTCGACGGCCGTCCGCTGCCGCTGCTGTCCGCGAGCGCCTCGACCGCGCAGGATTCCGCGCTCGTGTCGCTGTCCAACCTCGACGCCTCCGAGCCGCGCACCGTCGTGCTCGACCTGCGTGGACGCGAGGTCAAGGGGCACCGTGCGCAGGTGCTCACCGCTGAGGACACCGCCGCCCACAACACACCCGAGAACCCGGCCGCGGTCGCTCCGACGGAGCTGACCGCGGTGCGGCCGCATGAGCGGGGCCTCGAGGTGGAGCTGCCCGCGCACTCGTACGCGACCATCGCGCTCGACCTCGCCTGAGCGGCCGCGGGGGCGCTCCCGGGCCCGGTCTAGGATCGGCTCATGAGCGCCCCCGCACCGCCACCGCCGGTCACGGCCGAGGGCATGCTGCCCCGCGGCGACCAGCGGATCCACTGGGAGGAATCCGGCACCCCCGACGGGGTGCCCACCCTCTACCTGCACGGCGGGCCCGGCGGGCGGCTCACGCCCGGCTACCGCCGCAACTCGCCGGCCGGCAGTGCCCGGATCATCGGCCTCTCCCAGCGCGGCACCGGAAGGTCGGCTCCGTCGGCCGGTGCGCCGGGCCCGGTCGACCTCAGCGCGCAGACCACCGGCGATCTGGTCGCCGACCTCGAGGCCCTGCGCGTGCACCTCGGCATCGAGGCGTGGATCGTCCAGGGCGTCTCCTGGGGCAGCACCCTCGCCCTCGCCTACGCGCAGGCCCATCCCGACCGGGTGCTCGGCCTGGTGCTGTTCGCCGTCACCACCACCTCGCGCCGAGAGGTCGAGTGGATCACCGAGGGCGTCGCTGCGCTGTACCCGGAGGCCTGGGACGCCTTCGCCGCTCTCGCCGAGGAGGTGGATGAGCACGCGCGCCGATTCGCGTGCCTGGTCACCCACTATTGGGCTCACGACGGCTTCGTCGCCGACTGGGCCGTGCCCTGGGGTGCCTCACCGGGCAGCGGCCTGCTGGGCGGGATGGCGCGGCTGTCAGGCCTCCCCGGCGTGCTCATCCACGGCCTTCGCGACGTCTCGGGCCCTGCGCTGACGGCCTGGGAGCTGCATCGCGCCTGGCCGGGCAGCGAGCTGATCGTCGTCGAGGAGGAGGGGCACGGCGGGCCGCGCATGGCCGAGCACTGGCGCGC
>CAZHSL010000769.1:0-1295 GCA_964535185.1 uncultured Corynebacterium sp. | reverse complement strand
GAGGCCGCGCTGCTGGCGGGCATCACCAACGGCCCGAACCAGTACGACCCGGTCAGCCACCCCGAGGCCGGCGAGAAGCGCCGCAACGAGGTCCTGCGCGACATGCGCCACGAGGACTACATCACCGAGGAGGAGTACGAGGAGTACAGCTCGCAGCCCGTCGAGGAGATGCTGGACATCCAGAACGTGCGGGCGGGCTGCGCCTCTGCGGGCACCAGCGGATTCTTCTGCGACTACGTGACGCGCTCGCTGCTGAACGACCCGGCCTTCGCCCCGACCTACGAGGAGCGCCGCGAGCTGCTCTACGGCGGCGGCCTCACCATCCGCACCACCCTGGACCCGGAGACCCAGGCGGAGGCCGTGGACATCCTCCAGCGCAAGCTCCCCGGCGATTCCGAGAGCGGCTTCGGCCACTCCATCGTGACCGTCGAACCGGGCACCGGGAACATCCTCACGATGGCGCAGAACCGCACCTTCAACCCGTACGCGGAAGTCGGCCCGGGCGAGACGGCCATCAACTACAACGTGCCGAAGGCCCTCGGCGGCGGCAGCGGCTTCCCGGTCGGGTCGACCTTCAAGCCCTTCGTGCTGCAGGACTGGCTCGAGCACGATCGATCGATCTACGACAAGGTCAGCACCGAGCGGCGCCCGATCTCGAAGTCGCCGGCCAAGTGCCTCTCGCGCGGCAGCTGGCGCTCGGCCCAGGCCTGGAACCCCGACAACGCGGTCTCGGTGCGCATCCAGCCGATGGAGACGGTGCTGAACGCGACCAAGTTCTCGATCAACACCGCCTACACGGACATGGCGCGCCAGCTCGACCTGTGCGAGATCGCGGAGGCGGCACGCAGCATCGGCGTGGTGCCGGCGGGCCACGACCCGTATGACCCGAGCACCTACGAGATGCCGATCGAGGACGTGTACGGCACCGAGCTGGCACCGGCGGTGCTGGTGCTCGGCGAGGTGCGGATCTCCGCCCTCGACATGGCGTCCGCCTACGCCACCTGGGCCGCCGGGGGCACCTACTGCAAGCCGCAGGCCATCTCGGAGGTCCTGGACCGCAACGGGGACCCGATGGAGATCTCCGGCGCCGACTGCCACCAGGCGGTCGAGAAGGAGGTCGCCGACGCCATGGCGTGGACCCTCCAGCAGGATCTCGAGGACCCGAAGGCGACCGGCAAGGGCAAGACGATCCCGGGCCATCCGGCGGGCGGCAAAACCGGCACCTCGGGCGAGCAGTTCCACACCTGGTACGTCGGCTTCACCCGCCAGATGTCCACCGCCGTGTGGTTCGGCCA
>CAZHSL010000768.1:0-1297 GCA_964535185.1 uncultured Corynebacterium sp. | reverse complement strand
GGCCGGGATCCCCACCTTCTGCGAGAAGCCGATGGCGATCAGCGTCGAGGACACCGACGCGATGCTCGCGCTCGCGAAGCAGAAACGGGCGCGGCTGTACATCGGCCACAACATGCGGCACATGCCGGTGGTGCGGCAGATGAAGGAGATCGTCGACTCCGGCCGCATCGGTCGGGTGAGGGCGATCTGGTGCCGGCACTTCGTCGGCGCCGGCGGCGACTTCTACTTCAAGGACTGGCACGCCGAGCGCGCGAAGTCGATGAGCCTGCTGCTGCAGAAGGGTGCCCATGACATCGACGTCATCCACTGGCTGGCCGGCGGGTACACCCGTCGCGTCTCCGGCATCGGCGACCTCGCCGTCTACGGGGACATCGCGGACCGGCGCGACAACTCCGACCGGCGCATGGGGGACTGGTTCGACGCCGACATCTGGCCGCCCACCGCCCAGAAGGAGCTGAACCCCGTCATCGACGTCGAGGACATCTCGATGATCCAGATGCGGCTCGACAACGGGGTGCTCGCCTCCTACCAGCAGTGCCACTTCACCCCGGACTACTTCCGCAACTACACGGTGATCGGTGACGCGGGCCGGATCGAGAACATGGGCGACGGCAGCGGCGATCAGATCCACATCTGGGAATCGCGCCGCTCGGGCCCCGGCCGGCCCGATGCCGTCGAGGTGATCGCCCGCGCCGAGGGCGGGCACGGCGGGGCCGATCCCAGCCTGATCGCCGAATTCCTGGCCTTCGTGCGCCACGGCGGCGTCACCGACGTCTCCGCCGTTGCCGCCCGCGAGGCCGTGGCCACCGGCGTCTACGGCGCGGAGTCGATCCGCGACGGCGGGGTGCCCTACGACGTGCCGCCCGTGCCGGAGGAGCTGCGCCGCTACTTCGACGACGGGCAGGCGTGAGGCGGGCGACCGTTCTGCGACGGTCCTCCCAGCGTGGTCAACGAGGCGCGTCGGCCGTCGCCGTCGTGCTCCGCTCGTGCCGGAACCACTTGTCCGCCACCGCCTGCTCGGGGTCGATGCCCATCTGGCGCGCGTAGACCAGGCACATGCCGAGCACGTCACCGAGCTCTTCGGCGACGACGCGCTGCTGGTCGTCGGCGCTCAGTCCGCGGTCGCGGCTCTGGCCGGTCGAGGTCAGGTGCGCCTGGGCCAGCTCGCCGAGCTCCTCGGTGAGCTTCAGCAGGGCCCAGCTCCCGGACCTGTCGATGTCGTAGATCTCCGCGTACTGCGCGGACAGCGCCTCGATCCGGTCGGCGACGTGGTTCAGCTCCATACCTGAACCCTAGA
>CAZHSL010000767.1:0-1299 GCA_964535185.1 uncultured Corynebacterium sp. | reverse complement strand
CCCGCACCCCGGTGGTGAGCTCGACGCGATGGTTCAGCCGCGGCTCGCGCACCAGGTCGTACAGGGAGCCCGCCGCACCCGCCTTGGAGTCCATCGCACCGACGACCAGGCGCTGCGCCCGGGCCAGCACGATCGCGCCGGCGCACATGGTGCACGGCTCGAGGGTGACCACGAGCGTGCAGCCGGTGAGGTTCCAGCGACCGGTGACACGCGCGGCCTCGCGCAGGGCGAGGATCTCGGCGTGCGCCGTGGGGTCCTCGTCGGCCTCGCGCCGGTTCCCGGCGGCGGCGAGCACGGTCCCGTCGGGGCCGATGACGACCGCGCCGATGGGGACGTCGGCCGGTTCGCGCGCGGCCGCGGCCCGCGCCTCGTCGATCGCCAGGCCCATCAGTTCGTCGTCGGTCATGGGGCCATCATCCCGTCTCCGCCCTCAGGCCCGCTCGCCCACCACCCGGTAGCGCACCTCGAGCAGCGCGCCGTTGGTGCCATGCTCGAGCAGCTCGAGATCGAAGCGCCCGCCCAGCAGGGGCTTCCCGGCGCCCAGGGTCACCGGGGCGATCGAGACGAAGACCTCGTCGAGCATCCCGGCGCGCGCGAAGTCCGCGGCGAGGTCGCCGCCGCCGACGATCCACACGTCCTTCCCGTCGGCCGCCTGCTCGAGTGCGGCGCGGTGCGCGGCCGGCGGGCCAGAGACGGCGGTGATGCCCTCGGGCGGCTCGGTGTCGCGATGGGTGAACAGGAAGGTGGGCTGCGTGAACACCCAGGCCCCGTCGACGGTGCCCTCGTGAGCGCGCACCCAGTCGTAGGTGGTGCGCCCCGTGACGATCGCGCCGATCTCGGCGATGAAGTCGTCGTAGGGCAGGATGCTCTCCTCGCCCGTCGGCTGGGACAGCAGCCAGTCCAGGCTGTCCTGCTCGTCGGCGAGGAAGCCGTCGAGGGTGGTGGCGGTGAAGAAGCGGTAGCGGGTCATGGCAGGTCTCCTGGGCGTCGTCGGTGCCGCATGATCGGATCGGGGTCGAGGTCCGGCGCACGCAGGTCCGTGCCCGTGTCGACGAGCATCTCGCATGCGAGCTGCCGACGTCGGCCGCGCCGCCCCTCCGATCGTGCGCGCGTCCGGGGCGTGATGCCCGACTCCCCCTGTCGGTCGGCGGGCCGGGGACGTCGGCACGGCCATGGTCACTCCGGTAGATTCCCCTGCATGCGCGTTCTCGAGATCGACCATCCCCTCGTCGCCCACAAGCTGACGGTGCTGCGCAATCGCGCCACCCACTCCTCGGTGTTCCGCCAGCTCGCCGACGA
>CAZHSL010000766.1:0-1301 GCA_964535185.1 uncultured Corynebacterium sp. | reverse complement strand
ATCGGCTACGCCGACGCCTCGCAGGCCGGCAACCTCGGCACCGCCTCGATCCAGGTGGGCGAGGAGTTCGTCGACTACAGCGCCGAGGCCGCCGCCAAGGCCGTCGACGTCTCGCCGCGCGAGGAGGGGCGTGAGGACAACGACATCGTCATGGAGCTGGACCGCACCACCACCGAGGAGGGCGTCTACCCGATCGTCCTGATCTCCTACCTCGCGCTGTGCGGCTCCTACGAGGACGAGGCCACCGGCAACGCGGTGAAGTCCTACGCCTCCTTCATGATCTCCGAGCAGGGGCAGCAGGTCGCCGCCGAGAACGCGGGCTCCGCTCCGATCTCCGAGGAGCTGCGCACCGAGGCCCAGGCAGCGATCGACGGCATCACCGTCGGCTGATCCCGGGCCGCACGACGGCGTGCCGCCGGGCCCTCGCGGCTCGGCGGCTTCGCCGTGACCAGGCTCCACGCCCCCACCCCGCCCGCTCGGAGGAAGGTCCCCATGAGCACAGCTGACACCGAGACGGAGACCCCCACATCTCCGCGCCCCTCCCCGTCCGCGGACGGCCGGGGGCTCGGCGACATGACCTCGAGCGGGCGGCGGCTCGGCGACTCGGTCTTCTCGTACCTGAGCGTCGGCTCAGGGCTGCTGATCTTCCTCACGCTCGCCGCGGTGGCCGTCTTCCTCACCACCGAGTCACTGCCGGCCGTGATCGCGAGCCAGGAGTTCTCCGGCACCGAGGACTTCTCCCTCGTCGGGTACGCGCTCCCGCTCGTCTACGGCACGGTGCTCGCCTCCGCGATCGCGCTGCTGATCGCGATCCCGATCTCGATCGGCATCGCCCTGTTCATCTCCCACTACGCACCGCGCCGACTGGCCGCGACGCTGGGCTACATGATCGACCTGCTGGCCGCGGTGCCGTCGGTCGTCTACGGCCTGTGGGGCGGGATCTGGCTGGTGCCCGAGCTGGAGCCGCTGTACGGCATCCTCAACACCTACCTGGGATGGATCCCGCTGTTCGCCGGCGAGCCCACCGCGCCGATGCGCAACCTGGCCTCCGCCTCGGTCGTGCTCGCCGTGATGGTCCTGCCGATCATCACCGCCGTCACCCGCGAGGTGTTCCTGCAGACCCCGCGCCTGCAGGAGGAGGCCGCGCTCGCGCTCGGCGCCACGCGCTGGGAGACCATCCGCACCGTCGTGCTCCCGTTCGGGCGCGGCGGCATCGTCGCCGCGTCGATGCTCGGCCTCGGCCGTGCGCTCGGCGAGACCATGGCCGTGCTGATGATCCTCGCCCCCGGCGCGACCTTCTC
>CAZHSL010000765.1:0-1302 GCA_964535185.1 uncultured Corynebacterium sp. | reverse complement strand
GACGAGCCGGCGGCCGACGGGGGCTGCGGGCCGACGAGCCGCAGACCGCGGCCGACGGCGCTCAGGCCGCGGGACCGCCGGGCGCGCGCAGGTCCCGCTGCATCACCAGCGCATCGATGCGGCGGCCGCGGATCCGGTAGTAGCCGCGACGGCGATCGATCTCCCGGTAGCCGGCCGCGGTGTAGACGGCGCGGGCGCGGGCGTTGTCCTCGCGCACCTCGAGCAGCATCCGCTCGGCGCCGCCCTCCCGGGCCTGCTGCTCGCACCAGCCCAGCAGGGCGCGGCCGATCCCCCGGCCCTCCTCGAGCGTGCCGATGGTGTGCAGGTCCGCGAGGTCCCCGGCGAGCATGATCCCGGCGTAGCCGAGCAGCTCACCGCTGCCGTCCGCCGCACGCGAGGCGACCACGTAGCGGCGGTCGGGGTGGGAGATCTCCTCGGCGAGCTGGAACACGGTCCAGGCCTCGTCGGGGAACAGCTCGAGCTCGGCGAAGGCGATCTCCTCGACGTCCTCCAGGGTGGCCGGGCGCAGCGCCCAGTCGCGTGCGGGGTCGCCCTCGGCCGCTGTCATCTCAGCGGCCCAGGGCGCTCTTGCGCGCGGTGGGCTTGGCGGCGTCGGGCTCGCGCAGGTACATCGGCTCGGTGCTGGAGAGGTCCTCCCCCCGGGCGGCGAGCGCGGCAGCGGCGAGGATCAGGTGCCCGGCGTCGACGTGCACGAGCTCCGCGGTGGCGGGCAGCTGCTCGGGGTACATCGCGGTGCCGGAGCCGACCAGCACGTCGCAGGCGGTCAGCGACTCGGCCACGTCGGCGGGGGTGTCCACGGCGGGCTCCGCGATCCGGAGGATCTCGCCGGAGGCCTCGCGCCGGTAGCGGGCGTGGTAGACCTCGCGGCGCCGGGCGTCGAGGGCGACGCCGACGGTGACCGGGCCCTCCGCGGCGGGTTCGAGCGCGGCGAGCGCCTGGTGGGCGAGGGCGTCCAGGGAGCTGAGGCCATGGAGGGGCACGCCCAGCACCGCGGCGATCGAGCGCGCCGAGACGAGCCCCACCCGCAGCCCGGTGAAGGGACCGGGGCCGCGGCCGACGACGACCCCGGACAGATCGCGGCGCTCGACGCCCGCGGCCTGCAGGGTCTCGTCGATCAGGGCCAGCAGCACCTCGTCGTGGTGGCGGGAGCGTGCGTCGGAGCGGACCTGCAGGACCTCGGGGGCGGGGCCGGTGAGGTCCCCGCGGGCGACGGCGGTGCTCACCGCCCCGGAGGTGTCGATCCCCAGCAGCATCAGCGGTTCTCCTCGGCGGGTCGGGCGG
>CAZHSL010000764.1:0-1302 GCA_964535185.1 uncultured Corynebacterium sp. | reverse complement strand
CGGCGGGCAGCGCCTCGTCCCCGGCGGAGAAGTCCCGCAGGTGCATCTCGTAGATCGTCTGGTCCGCGAACTGGTCGACGACGGGCGCGGGGGTGTCGGTCCAGATCTCCGGCGCCCAGCGCGGATCCTCGAGGTCCAGCACCACCGAGTGCTGCGAGTTCAGGGTCAGGCCCACCGAATAGGGGTCGGTGACGGTGTTGGTGGTGACCTCGCCGAGCTGCGGGACGAACACCTCGACGGCGTAGGTGTAGGCCTGGTCGGTCCACTCCGCGTCGCCCTCGGCGGTCCACACGCCGCCCGGCCCGCGCTCCATCGCGATCTCGGTCGGTGCGGCCGTGGCCTCCGCTGCCTCCGCGGCCGGCCCGTGCAGCTGCAGCGTGACGTCCTTCGCGGTGGGGGCCCACAGCGACAGCGTCGGGGTCCCGTCCTCCCAGCTCACACCGAGCTCCTGGTCCGCCGCGCCCTCGGCGTAGAGGTCGTCGAGCACGCCCGGGATCTGCAGACCGGTGAACACCTCGAGGCCGTCGGGCCCGTACTGGGCCACGGCCAGCTCACCGCGCAGCGCCGCCTCGAGCACGGAGCGGTCCAGTTCTGGCAGGTCCAGCGCCAAGAAGTCCTGCAGGTGCGCGCGGCCGGAGAGCTCGGAGGAGTCCAGAGGCTCGTCGCGCAGGGTCAGGTCGCCGAGGCTCTCGCCGCCGGTGACGGTGCCGTCCTCGACGGCGAGCCCGCCCTCGGGGGCCGTGAACAGCTCCCATCGGGTGTCCGCACCGTCGGTGACCAGGTCCGTGGGCCAGGCGATGGTGCCGGCGTCCACGAAGTGGCCCAGCTGCTTCCCGGCGCCCTCCGGCTGCGGCGAGCCGGAGTCGATGCGCAGCTCGTGCGTGCCGAGGTCGTAGGAGAAGGTCACCAGCTCGCCGTCCCGGGTGGAGAAGGAGTAGTTCTCGCCGTCGCGCTCGCCGCCGACGCCGTAGTTCTCGTCCCAGGATCCCCCGTGGGCGGGCTTGACCTCGTAGGACCCGCCGGGGATCGCATCGGTCGTGAAGGTGAGGACGCCGTCGCCGTCGGGGTCCTGCATCCAGGTGGCGAGGCAGTCGGGCATCCAGTCCTCGGCGCAGCCGAGCGCCGCGTTGAAGGATCCGGGCAGGGTGACCAGCGGGAACTGGCTGCTGTTCTGCACCACATGGGTGACCGGGTCGTACCAGAAGGTGAGCGGTCCGCCCTCGTGGGTGTAGGTGATGTCGTCGCCACCGGGCACGCCGCCGGCGCCGTAGTTCTCGTCCCAGCTGCCGCCGATCGCGACCT
>CAZHSL010000763.1:0-1306 GCA_964535185.1 uncultured Corynebacterium sp. | reverse complement strand
CCGCGAGCTCGACACCAGCGAGACGCAGGACAAGCAGGCGAACTTCGGTCTGTGAGCAGCACGTCCTCCGAGTCGACGAGCGCCGGGCCCGCGAGGTCCGGCGCTCGTCGCCGTCTGAGCCGGGGCGCCGTCCTGGGCACCATGGTGGGGATCGCCGCCGTGCTCGCCGTGCTCGACCAGGTCACCAAGAACTGGGCCGAGGCGAACCTCGAGGAGCTGGTGCCGGAGCCGCTGCTCGGCGAGGTCCTGCAGCTGACCCTGCTGTACAACACCGGTGCCGCGTGGGGGATGGGCTCGGAGATCACACCGGTGGTCACGTGCCTCCAGCTCGCGATCGTGGTCGGCGTGATCGTCTTCGCGATCAAGGCCGTGCGCTCCCCGGCCTACACCCTCGCTCTCGGGCTCATCCTCGGCGGCGCGCTCGGCAACATCCATGACCGCCTGCTGCGGGACCCCTCGCCCTTCCGCGGGGCCGTGGTCGACTTCCTCGAGCTGCCGAACTGGCCGGTCTTCAACGTCGCCGACATGGGCGTCGTGGGCGGGGCCGTCCTCATCGTCGCCCTCGGCCTGTTCGGCGTCGCCGCGGATCCCGCCGCCGACGAGGAGCCGACCGCCGCGGCGCACCCGAGCAGCACCCCGGAGGAGCAGAGGTGAACGCGTCGCGCACGCTGATGGTCCCCGACGGGCTCGCCGGGGAGCGGGTCGACGTGGGCATCTCGCGGATGCTGGGCCTGTCCCGCACCCGCGCCGCGGACCTGGTCTCGGCAGGCCACGTGCTCGTCGACGGTGCGGCACCGGCCCGCTCCACCCGGCTCGAGCCCGGGGCGATGGTGCACGTCGAGCTGCCCGAGGAGAAGCCCGCGGTGCAGGTGCGGCCCCAGATCGCCGCGGGCATGAGCCTGATCCACCAGGACGACGACATCGTCGTGATCGACAAGCCCGTGGGCGTCGCCGCGCATCCCAGCGCCGGCTGGACCGGTCCCACCGTGCTCGGGCACCTCGCCGCGGCGGGCGTCGGCATCCGCACCACCGGCGATCCGGAGCGGCAGGGGATCGTCAGCCGCCTGGACGTGGGCACCAGCGGGCTGATGGTCGTCGCCCGCACCGAGCGCGCCTACACCGCGTTGAAGGACGCCTTCCGCGCCCGCGAGGTCGGCAAGGTCTATCACGCCGTCTGCCAGGGCACCCCCGATCAGCCGCGCGGCACGATCGAGGCCCCGATCGGCCGGTCCCCGCACCATGACTACAAGTTCGCGGTGCGCGAGGACGGCAAGCACTCGGTCACCCACTACGAGACGCTCGAGGA
>CAZHSL010000762.1:0-1309 GCA_964535185.1 uncultured Corynebacterium sp. | reverse complement strand
GTCGAGGATCGTGCGGGGTGGCGTCCACAGGGGCTCCTGGCAGGTCGAGGAGGGGCTCAGCACGAGTGCTGGTTCGAGCAGGATGCGTCAGCGCGCACCGGAGGGCAAGCGCTGTCCGCGGTTGCTCGCCCGGATGCTCAAGGAGTCACGTGCTCGCCGTAGCGCTCGACCTCGATCTGCTCGAGGGTCTTGCCGCGCGTGTCCGGCGCCCAGATCACCCCGATCAGCATCGCCGCCACGAGCAGGCCGATCATGATCATGCCCACCGCGCCGACGCCCTGCGTGGCGAGCAGGGTCGGGAAGAAGTAGCTGAGCACGCCCACCAGGATCCGGGCCACGAAGAACAGCACGCCCTGGGCGCTGGCCCGGTACGGCGTCGCGAACATCTCGGCGGTCCACAGCGCGTAGAAGGCCTGCGCCCCGATGCCCGCGGAGACGCCCCACAGGATCGCGAAGAAGATCAGCAGCGGCGTGGTGACGTGCACGAACACGAGCAGCACCCAGGCGGCGATGCCGAGCACCGCGCCGATGCCGTAGAGCAGGCGGCGGTCCACCGTGTCGCCGAGCAGCATGAAACCGAGATAGGTGGCGACCACGGTCATGGTCCACAGCAGCACCTGCAGCAGGTTCTGGCCCGCTACGCTCGCCACGCCGGCCGTCTCGTACACGCGGGGCATGAAGATGCCCATCTGCCCGGCCACCGTGTTCCACAGTCCGTAGACCCCGATCAGGAACAGCAGGGCGGTGATGTTCTTCGGGTGGGAGAGCAGCTCCTTCAGTCCGCGGTGGCGCACCGTCTCGCCGCGGGCGGCGGCGTCGTCGCGAGCCTTCTTCTGCTCGGTCCAGATGTCCGACTCCGCCAGTCCTCGGCGCACCCACCAGGTGATGAACGCGATCACGAAGAGGTGGGCGAAGATGATCCGGGAGCCGAGCAGCCCCAGGGGCACCAGGGCGGTGGCGATCGCGAACACCACCGCGGGGCCGAGCGACCAGGCCAGCTGCGCCGTGCCCACGTGGCGGGCGCGCCGCGCGTGCGGGGCCTGCTCGGCGATGTACGTCCAGGCCACCGGCACCCCGGCGCCGACGGCGATGCCCGTGAGGATCACGCCGAGCACCAGCATCCACGCCTGGACGGAGAAGACCACCAGGAGCGTGCCGGCCATGTAGAGGATCAGGTCGTAGGTGTAGATGAACTTGCGGCCGTAGCGGTCCCCGAGGGGCCCGCCGATCATCGCGCCGATCGCGGCCCCGAAGGCGTTCGCGGACAGCGCCGCGACCAGGCCCACCACCCAGTTGGAGAAGCCGAAGT
>CAZHSL010000761.1:0-1312 GCA_964535185.1 uncultured Corynebacterium sp. | reverse complement strand
CGGCAGGGAGCTGGGGGTCACGAACGCCTCGACGACCCCGGCGACCAGCAGCACCGGCACGAGCCCGATCGCGACCGTGACCAGCGCCCGCGCCGCATGCGAGAGCGCCCAGAGGCGGGGCAGCTGACCGGGCCGCACCCAGGCCCAGAAGGTGCGCAGCCCGGCGCCGGCGCCCACCAGCACCGAGGTGATCTCGAGCAGGCCGTGCGGGAGGATGTAGACGAAGAAGGTGCCCAGACCGCCGTGGGCGCCCATCACCCCGGCCGAGAGCCCGATGTTCAGCCCGTTCTGGAGCAGCATCACCACGGGCCAGAACCCGGTGACGCCGAAGACGACCGCCTGCACCGTGATCCAGGCGTTGTTGGTCCACACGTTCGCGGCGAAGCCCGAGGCGTCCCCCTCGAAGTAGTAGCTGACGAACTCGTGCTGGACCAGCATGCGCTGCTGCGCCTCGGGGACCACCAGCTCCCGGGCGGTGCTGTCCAGGCCGAAGTAGAGCCCGCTCGCCACGGCCGACAGCAGGAAGAGGCCCGTGGCCAGGGCCACCGCCCAGCGCGCCTCGTACAGCGCGGCCGGCAGGTCCTCCCAGAAGAAGGTGCGGGCATGCTTCCACAGCGGGGTGCGGGCACCGGTGATCCGCAGCCGCGCCTGGTGCACGAGCAGCGAGAGGCGGGAGACGAGCGCGGGGTCCGGGTTGGTGGACCGGACGGTGGACAGGTGGGTGGAGGTCTCCTGGTAGAGGGAGAGCAGCTCGTCGATGCCGGCCGCGTCGAGGGTGCGGCTGCGGGTCAGCTCCTGCAGTCGCTCCCACTGCGGTCGGTGCACGGCGATGAAGGCGTCGGTGTCCACCTCCTCAGGGTAGGGTCCGCCGCCGCGCGGGACCGCCGACGAAAGTCGGACCCGACGGGGACGGAAGCCGACGGTCGGCGCTCACGGCCGTGCCGGTGCGGTGTCAGGATGGGGCCATGGCAACGATCGGTGCGGCCCCTGCGGCCTCCTCCCCCGGCGCGCGGGATGCGCTGATCACCGGGGACGCGGTGCTGCTGGACCTGCGCACCGCCTCCTTCGCCGTCCGCATGCTCTCGGCCGTGATCGACGGCGTGCTCCAGCTGGTCCTGCTGGTCGGCGGCACGATCGGCATGGCGTGGGCCGCGACCCGCGCGGACCTGGACGACGGCTTCGTCGCCGCGGGGATCCTGGTCATGTCGGTGCTCGCCTACGTGGGCTATCCGGTGCTGTGCGAGCTGCTGCTGCGCGGCCGGTCCGTGGGGCGCCTGGTCATGGGCACCCGGGTGGTGCGGGACGACGGCGG
>CAZHSL010000760.1:0-1314 GCA_964535185.1 uncultured Corynebacterium sp. | reverse complement strand
CGCGCTCGAGCACGCCCGAGGGCACGCCCGGGTCCCCGACCGCGCCCAGCAGGATGGCGTCGTGCTCGGCGAGCGCCGCCATGTCCTCATCGGTGAGCGTCTCCCCGGTGCGGTGCCAGCGGCCCGCGCCCAGATCGAAGTCGGTGGTCTCGACGGCGACGCCGAGCGGCTCGAGCGCGGCCTGCAGGGCGCGCACTCCCTGCGGCACGACCTCCTTGCCGATGCCGTCGCCCTCGATGACGGCCAGGCGCAGGGTGCTGGGGGTGGTGGTGCTCATGGGGTTCCTCCTCGACGAGGTGCAGGACGGGGTCAGTAGACGAGGTCGACGGCGTGGATGGACCGCGCATCGATGGCGGCGCCGAGCTCCTCGGCGAACTCGCGGTCGACGGACTCGTCGAGGTCCAGGACGACCAGCGCCTCGGCACCGCGGGCGCTGCCGGCGCGGGAGACCTGCATGCCGGCGATGTTGATCCCGGCCTCACCGAGGCGGAGCCCGTAGGTGCCGATCAGGCCCGGGCCGTCCTCGTAGCGGATGATCAGCAGGTGGTCGCTCAGCGGCACGTCGAGCGCGTGGCCGAACACCTCGGTGAGCTTGTGCTCCTGGTCCACGCCGCTGAGGGTGCCGGAGACGGTGACCACCTCACCGCTGCGCAGGGTGCCGCGCAGGGTGATGACGTTGCGGAACCGCTCGGAGGTCTCGTCGGTGACCAGCTGGACGGAGATCCCGCGCTCCTCGGCGAGGACGGGGGCGTTGACGTAGCTGACCTGCTCGGTGACCACCGAGCGGAACACGCCGCGCAGTGCGGAGAGCTTCAGCGCGGTGACGTCGCGGGTGGCGATCTCGCCGTGCACCTCGATGTCGAGCACCTCGGGCGACTCCCCCGCCAGCGTGGTGAACAGCTGACCGAGACGGTCGGCCAGGGCCACGCCCGGGCGGACCATGTCGTCGATCGCGCCGCCGGCGACGTTGACGGCATCGGGGACCAGCTCCCCGGCCAGGGCCAGGCGCACGGACTTCGCGACCGCGACGCCGGCCTTCTCCTGCGCCTCGGCGGTCGAGGCGCCCAGATGCGGGGTGAGGGTGACGTTGTCGAGCTCGAGGAGCCGCTTCGCGGTCTCGGACGTCGACGGGGGCTCGGAGGAGTACACATCCAGCGCGGCGGCCGCGATCTGGCCGGTGGTGAGCGCCTCGTGCAGCGCCTCCTCGTCGATCAGGCCGCCGCGAGCGGCGTTGACAACGTGGAGGGAGGGCTTGGCGAGCGCGAACTGCTCGGCGCCGATCAGGCCCGTGGTCTCGGGGGTCTTGGGCATGTG
>CAZHSL010000759.1:0-1314 GCA_964535185.1 uncultured Corynebacterium sp. | reverse complement strand
AGCGGGAGCGCCGCCCAGGAGGCGACCAGCGCGAGGATGTTCCCGTTGTCGATCTCGCGGTCGCGGTGCCACAGCAGCGCCACCACCGCCGGCAGCAGCAGCGCGAGCAGCACCATGGGGATCCACGCGTACCAGGGCAGGTCGAAGAACCACAGGAACTCGTCGGTGCGGTCCACGCCGAACTCCTCGACCCCGCCCTTCAGGGTCAGGTGCACCGGCACGACGAGCATCCCCATCCCGGCCAGCAGCGCCAGGCCGGTCAGCCCCCAGAGCGGCAGGGACAGGATCATGGGCAGCACGGAGCGCCCCTCCCCCTCGAAGAGCATCCCGATCGCCCCGCCCACCATCATCAGGATCCCGACGGGGAGGGCGAACGCCAGGGCGTGGACGAGTACGAGCCGGGGCGCGGCGGCGAGGTCGGCCACCAGCGGCCACCAGGCGGGCTTCTCGCCGCCCGCGATGTGCCCGAGCAGCAGCGGCACGCTGATCAGCAGCCAGGTGCCGAAGAACATGTCCGCACCTGCGGAGTGCATCGACAGCGACATCCCCAGCGAGTCGTCCGTGTAGGAGAACGCGGTCACGCGCGTGGTGATGACGGCGAAGATCGCCACCGCGAGCCCGGAGATCCCCGACCACAGCA
This sequence comes from uncultured Corynebacterium sp., assembly GCA_964535185.1. GTDB lineage: Bacteria > Actinomycetota > Actinomycetes > Actinomycetales > Dermabacteraceae > Brachybacterium. The sequence continues at coordinate 674 of CAZHSL010000759.1, read as the reverse complement.
CTGCGCCGAGCACGCCGTTGGAGCCCCAGCGGCGCTGGACGAAGCGTGCCGCGAGGAAGGCCGTCGCCACCATCGCCGCGGTGATCAGCAGCGGCAGCCCCCGCACGCCCATCGCCATCCCGCCGAAGAAGCCCAGGTCGAGCTCCATGTCGTAGGAGCCGAAGGTGGCCAGGGAGACCAGCTGGAAGGGGATGCCCAGCAGGCCCACGAACCCTCGCCATCCGGGGCCGTCCGACGGGGATGCGGGGCCGTCGCTGGGCATGCCGGCACCGCCGGTCACGTCCCCGGTGTCGAGGGTGAGCGCGGTGAGGAACAGCGAGATGATCACCAGCACCGCGGCGGCGAGCGCCATGACGTAGGCGGCGGCGCCGACGGCGAAGGTGGGCAGAGGGTTGCCGATGCCGACCTTGCGCAGCGTCGCGCCGGCCTGCGCCGCGGACAGCGACGCACTTCCCTGCCCGCTCGTGGGCGCCCCGGGCGCCGACGGGGCGGAGTAGCCCCAGGGAGCCGGCGGCGCGGAGGAGGCCGACGTGGGTGGCACGGCGGAGGGCGGCGAGGTGGGCGGTGCGTCCGGGGCCGACGGGACCGGGCCCGGGGTGGGGCCCGACGGGGCAGCGCCGAAGGAGTTCTCGGGCGGCGCCGAGGCGGGCGGGTTCTCGCCGTAGCCGTAGGCC
>CAZHSL010000758.1:0-1316 GCA_964535185.1 uncultured Corynebacterium sp. | reverse complement strand
AGGCAGGAGTCCTTGCTGTTGCTGTCCAGGCGGATCTTCCCCTGCTCGGCGAGCCGCTCGAGCGCCGGCTGCCAGCTGGCGGCATGCGAATCACCGACCAGGAACACCAGCGGCGCCTCCGGATTGTCCCCGATCCGGCACCCCTCGGGGTTCGCATCGGTGTGGTCGTTGTGGCATCCCGAGTCGTAGACGGAGGGGTTGTCGTCGGCCACGGTGTCCAGACCGGGCGCGAGGTTGGCGGGCACGAACTCGGTGCCCACAGGATCGAGCTCGTGCACGGAACCAGGCGCCTCCCGCTGACTGGACAGCGGCTGCTTCGCACCCGCCAGCGCCACACCGCCGGAGCCGACCACCACCGCCAGCGAAGCGCCCACGGCCACGAGAGCCGTGAGCCGCTGCCTCTGCTCCCGCAGCAGGCGCCATCCGATCACGGGCCGCTCCACGAAGCGGTGCAGCAGCCAGGCCAGCGGCACCGCCGCCGCCCCCAGCGCCAGGGTCTGCGCACGCGGCAGGGGAGCGTCGGAGAAGGTCACCGCCTGAGGGATCACCTGCAGCGGCCAGTGCACCAGGTACAGCGAGTAGGAGATCGCGCCCAGGAACTGCATCGGCGCGAGCGCCAGCAGCCGCGTGGCGTGCAGGGCGCCGGGCGCGGCGCCGCCGATGATCATCGCCGCCGTCGCGAGCACCGGCAGCGCCGCGACCGCGCCCGGGAACGCGGTCGCATCGTCGAAGGCCAGCACCACTGCCGCCAGGCCCGCGAGACCCGCCCAGGCCAACAGCCCCGTCAGCGGGGAGCGCAGCCACCGCGCCCCGGAGCGCAGCAGGAAGGCGACCAGCCCGCCCGCCCCGAGCTCCCAGGCACGGGTGGGCAGCGAGAAGAACGCCCACGGCTGGGAGATGTCCATCATCACCAGGCAGGCGAGGAACGAGGCGACGGTGACCGCCGCGATCAGCACCATCACCCGCCGCTCACGGCGCCGGCACAGCCAGAACCCCACTGCCAGCAGCGCCGGCCAGAGCAGGTAGAACTGCTCCTCGATGCCGAGCGACCAGTAGTGCTGGTACACCGACGGGGTGGACTCGGCCAGGTAGTCCGTGTCCTGCAGGGCGAAGAAGTAGTTCGGTCCGTACAGCGCGGTGGCGATCGCCCCACCCACCACGTTGCGCATCAGCAGCGGGGACAGCCAGATCCACGCCGCGAGCAGGGTGAGCGCAGCGACCAGCAGGGCGGCCGGGAGGATGCGGCGCGCCCGCCTGGCGTAGAAGCAGCCGAAGTGGATCCGGCCGTCCCGCTCGAGGCTCTCCAGCAGGTGCGT